>DATJGQ010000088.1:0-3123 GCA_035494815.1 Gemmataceae bacterium | reverse complement strand
GCGTGTCGCGAGAGCGGTGCGTCCTGATCGAGAACGCGATCGACACTGACGAGTTCGCTCGCCGCACCGATGTTGCGGAGGCCAAGCGGCGATTGGGAGTGTCGCCAGGCCGCCTGGCAATCGCGGCAGTCGGCCGATTGTCGCCGGAGAAAGGGTTCGACCTGCTGATCCGCGCAGTCGCACGGTTGATCGAAACTGGGCTCGATCTGCAACTCCTGGTCGCCGGCGATGGCGACGCCGGCGCGGTATTGCAATCCCTCGCCGCCGAGTTAGGCTTGGCTGATCGTGTCCGGCTGCTGGGCTATCTGAGCGATCCGCGACCGCTGTACGAGGCCGCCGACGTCTTTGCGCTCAGCAGCCTCCGGGAAGGCCTGCCCAACGTCGTACTGGAAGCGATGGCCCTCGGCGTGCCCGTCGTCGCGACGCGAATCGCCGGCGTGCCGCGGCTGGTCCGCGACGGGGACACCGGCGTCCTGGTCGAGCCCGGCTCCGTCCCGGAATTGGCGGCGGGTTTGGCCCGGCTCCTCGGTGACCCGACGGCGCGTGTTCGGCTGGCGGCGGCAGGACGACGGAACGTGGTCGAGAACTACAGCTTTTCCGCACGGATGCGCAAGGTCCGAGCCGTGTACGACAGGTTGCTGAACCGGAAGGGACCGGATCGGAACTGAGGAATTCTGCCGCGGGGGTCATGGCCCGGGCCGCGCGGCAACGTAGGAGACTCTCCCATGCGGTGTGCCGTCACGGGGGCGGCCGGCTTCATCGGATCTCACCTGTGCGAGCGCCTGCTCGAGCAGGGTCACGAGGTCCGTGGCATCGACGCATTAACCCCCTATTACTCACCGGCCGTCAAGGAAGAAAACCTAACCGGGGCCCGCATCTACCCGAGGTTTCACTTCTACCGCCTCGACCTGCGGCTCGATCCGCTCGATGCGATCCTGGCCGACGTGGACCTGGTGTTCCACCTGGCCGCGATTCCTGGCCTGTCGAAGAGTTGGACCGACTTCGACGGCTACTGGGCGTGCAACGTTCAGGCGACGCAACGGCTGTTGGAGTTGTACCGCCGGCACGGAGCGCCCCGGCGGATCGTCTATGCCTCGTCGTCGGCCGTGTACGGCCGATTCGCCGAGGGTGACGAAACTCAGCCGACACACCCGGTTTCGCCTTATGGGGTGACGAAATTGGCCGGCGAACATCTGTGCCGGTCCTACGCCGAGGGGTTCGGCCTGCCGATCGTCGTGCTGCGGTATTTTTCGGTCTACGGCCCGCGACAGCGACCGGACATGGGTTACCACCGGTTCATCAAAGCGATGCAGCGGAACGAGCCGCTGACGATTTGCGGAGACGGCGAACAGGTCCGTTGCAACACCTACGTGAGTGATTGCGTCGCCGCGACGGAGGCGGCGGCCGAGGCGGTCCCCGGCGCAGTGTACAACGTCGGCGGCGACGAGGTCGCGAGTGTCTGGGACGTGTTGAGTCGGCTGGAGAAACTGGCCGGTCGCAAGGCCAAAGTCCGCCACGAACCCGCCCGTCCGGGCGAACAGCGAAACACCCGCGCCAACACGAGCAAAATCACCGCCCACCTCGACTGGCGGCCGACCACGCCGCTTGACGAAGGGCTGGCCGTCCAGTGGGAGTGGCAAGCGCAGGGGAGCACCCCCGCGCCGCCCGTCCTTTCCATGACTCTCTAATCCGCCGCCGCCCAACGGGCCTGCGCTGACCCCAGGTGCGCCTATGACCTTACTGAACTCCACGCCGGGACTTCGCCTGTCCACGGCCCGCGAACCGACTGTTCGGACGTGGACCGGGCGGGAGATCGCCGATCGCCTTCCCGCTCTGACGGCGTACGTTTCGTCAGGGCAGCGCGTCCCGCTCAGCCGCCACCCCGGGTGGCTCTCGGTACTGGAGCAGGGATTGGGTCACACGCCCTACGCACTCGAGGCGACGCGCGGGGAGCGAACGGTCGGCGTCTTGCCGCTGGCTTACGTCCGCAGCATGCTCTTCGGCCGCTTCCTGGTTAGTCTGCCCTACCTCAATTACGGCGGCGCGGTCGCCGATGACGATCGGGCCGCTTCGGCTCTGACCGACCGGGCGGTCGAATTGGCCGTCCAAATGCGGGTGCGCTATCTCGAACTGCGGAACGAGTGGGCGATCGACCACTTCGCGATGAGCCACCGCCGCAGCGACAAGATGCACATGCGACTGGACCTGCCTGCGACCGCCGGCACGCTCTGGGACGAGCTCGATGCAAAGGTTCGCAACCAGGTCCGCAAGGGCCAGAAGTGCGGTCTAGCAGTGCAGTGGGGCGGCGCGGAATTGCTGGACGAATTCTATTCGGTGTTCAGTCACAACATGCGCGACCTGGGGACGCCGACGTACGGTCGTCGATTATTCGCGGCCGTGCTCGCCAACTTTCCCGACCGGGCGGAGCTCTGCGTCGTCCGCGCCGGCCCACGCCCGGCGGCCGCCGCTCTGCTCGTGCACGGCTGGGGGACGACAGAGGTGCCGAGTGCGAGCTGCCTGCGGGAATACAACCCAACGTGCGCGAACATGCTCATGTACTGGCACCTGCTCGAGCGGGCCGTGGCGCGGGGGCAGGAGGTGTTTGATTTTGGCCGTTCCAGCGAGGGCAGCCCCACTTTCCGGTTCAAGAAACAGTGGGGGGCCACGGCCGCTCCCGCCGAGTGGCAGTATCACTTGCGGCGGGGCACCATCGGCGACATGCGTCCCGACAACCCGCGGTATCGGCGGTTCATTGCCACCTGGCAGCGGATGCCGTTGTGGCTGACGCGCCGCCTTGGCCCGCGGATCGTTCGCGGGATCCCTTAGCGATCGCTCGCGTCCTTCGCCAACAAATCGGCGAATGACGATGGGCCGGCGTACGGCCGTAGCGGACTCATTTCCTCGACCAACAGGGGGCTCCCATAGTCCCGGCCACTTAAGTACCCGAAAAGGCCGGGGCCGTCGGGAGCCGGGACTGTTTGCCGCCGATTCATGTAGACGTTGACAGCCCCGACTGTGGGAATAGTCTGCTGTATACCTTCTCATCATAACCTGCTGCTCCGGACGCCGCCGCATGGATCGCGGCCGGCGAGCCGAAGCGCTATCCGATGAACCAGTGGTGAT
>DATJGQ010000087.1:0-2237 GCA_035494815.1 Gemmataceae bacterium | reverse complement strand
GGGGGATGCGACCGAACGCTTGTGGCTAGGCCAGCAACTTCTCGACGACCTTGCCCTCGCGGAAGAGTTGCACCGGCCGGCCGGTCGGCGTCTGCAACTCCTGGTGCGGGTCGATGCCCAGGCAGTGGAAGATCGTCGCGGCAATGTCGTCCGGCGTCACCGGGTCGGTCGCGGGGGCCATGCCCTGGGCGTCGGTTGTGCCGTGGGCGTAGCCGCGCTTGATGCCGCCGCCGGCGAGGACGCACGCCATGGACCGGGCCCAGTGGTCGCGGCCACCACTGCCGTTGCCACGGCTGTTGATCTTCGGCGTCCGTCCGAACTCGCCGGCGCAATATACGATGGTCGAATCCAAAAGGCCGCGTCGATCCAGGTCTTCGATCAAGGCCGACAGCGTCTGGTCCACCGGCGGCAGCAGCCGGTCTTTGAGGCTGGTGAAGTTGTTCTGGTGTGTGTCCCAGCCGCCGATGGAGACGGTGGCAAACCGCACGCCCGCCTCGACGAGCCGCCGGGCCGCGAGCACGCCCTGGCCGAACGGCGTCATCCCGTATCGCTCTCGCGTTTCACCCGATTCCTGCGCGAGGTTGAACGCCTTCTTGGTCTTGTCCGAGCGAAGGATTTCGAGCGCCTGGCGGTGGAAGGCGTCCAGGCCGTCGGCGATTTCGTTCGACGAATCCAGCGCCTTGAGTCCGCTGTCGAACTTCTTGAGCAGTTCGTCGCGCTTGGCGAGATCGTCGAGCGAGAAGTTATTCGGCAGGGTGATGCCGCGGACGCGGAGGTTGAAATTCGCGTTCACCTTGGCGTTGGCGGCGCCGCCGCCGCCTTCAACGATGAACGGGTTGTATCCGGTGCCGAGGTAGCCGGCGCCGCCCGCCTTGCCGCCGCGAAGGTCGCCGAAGGTGACGAACGGCGGCACCCCCTTGTCCACCTTCATGAGCTTCGCGGTCAACGACCCGAGCGACGGGTATTGCAGCGCCGCGGTCGGCTTATTGCCGGTGGTCATGAAGACCGTGGCGATCTCGTGCGACGGGATCGTGTGATAGAGCGAGCGGACGACGGTGGCCTTGTCCATCGCCTTGGCCATCTTCGGCAGGTGCTCGCAGATCTCGACGCCGGGGACGCTGGTCGGGATCGGTTTGAACTGGCCGCGGATGGTATCGGGGGCGTCCGGCTTGAGGTCCCACATATCGATCGTCGCCGGGCCGCCGGCGAGCCAGACCATGATGACCGACTTGGCCTTCTTGTCCGCTGACGCGCTCGCAGTGACGTCCTTCGCCCGGGCTTCGAGCCGGAGCAGGTCGGGGAGCGTCAGGCCGAGAAGGCCGGCGCTGCCGAGCTTGAGGAAGTCGCGGCGGTAGAAGCCTTCACAGTCGGTGCGGCGGAGTGCGGCCATGGGACAACCTCGATCCTGAAGTCTGTTAGTGGTTCAGAATGAATTCCCGTGTATTGATCAACGCCCAGAGCGTATCGGTGAACGCCGTCTGGCGGTTCGACTCGCGGGCGCGGTACTCGGCGAACGCGGCCTGTTCCGCGTCCGTCGGCGGTCGGCTGAACGTGGCCAAAACCAACTCTTCGAACACCTGGGCGTCGGACTTTTCTTTGTCTCGCAACAACGTCGCCAGTCGGCCGCCCTTGTCGCTCAGTTTTTGGATCACGGCCGGGTCGATCATGCGGAAGAGGGTTTGCGGCAAGGCCGGGTCGAGGGCGCGTTCGCAGTCGCAGGCGGTCGTCCGCGGCGGGCGGCCGAAGATGCGCAGGGCGTACATCAGGTTGCCGGCGTTGCCGCCGGTAAGGCGGCTGGCGCCGACTTCCACCATCTTCGCGCCGGGGCGGCCGTCATTGCCGAAGCTCTCACTGGTGCCGAGCGCCGAATTCAAGACGTCCACGACCACCTCCGCCATCAGCGGCCGGACGTAGCCGTGCGCGAAGTTGTTCTTGTCAAACTGGTTGGTCGCATTGGGCGTCGAGGACAACTGATACGTCCGTGAGTTCAGGATCGTCCGCTCGATGTATCGCAGGTCGAAGTTGTGTTCGATAAAATCGCGCGCGAGGGCGTCGAGCAGGCGGGCGTTGGTCGGCGGGTTGGCGACGGAAAAGTTGTCGACCGGGTCCACCAGACCGACGCCGAAGTAATGCGCCCAGACGCGGTTGACGAAGCTCCGGGCGAAGGTGGGGTTGTCCGGCCGCACCATCCAGCGGAACAGCTCCTCGCGCAGGTCGCCTTCCCCCTTCAGGGCCGG
>DATJGQ010000086.1:0-2209 GCA_035494815.1 Gemmataceae bacterium | reverse complement strand
GCCGCGCCCGCTGACACCGCGCTGCGCGAGCGCGCCGACCTGCTCGCCGCCCAGGCAAAGTTGCACGCGTCGCGCGCGTCCTGCGACGCGGCCGATCGCGCCGTGCAAGTCTTCGGCGGTCGCGGCTTCCTCGAAGCATTCCGCCCCGGCCGCCACTTCCAGGACACGCGCGTCACCCGGCTCTACGAGGGTACCGACGAAATCCTGACGCTCAAAATCGCCGCGGCCGTGCTGGGGAAGGACTTTCAGGCCTTCCAGTGAGGCGAAGCCGGACGGATCATCCGTGACGCGCGGCGGCGAGCAATCCTCGCCACACCGCCGCGGGGGTGGTATCGTTTGACCATTCGACTGTATCAGCTGACCTCGTTTCCGCGCAGGAGCTTCGATCTATGTGCTTCACTCTGGCCCCGACGACGGGGCGATTGGCGGCGTTCGCGGCTCTGATCGGCTGGCTCGCGACGGCGGCGGCTGCGAAGGCGCAGGAACGTCCGAGCGTCGTTGCCGCGTCGAAAACCGATCTGCTCGCGATGACGCCGCAATGGAAGGGCGAACGCCTGCCCGACGGCCGGCCGAAAGTCTCCGACGACCTGCTCAAACGCATGCGGAACATCTCGACGGAGGACGCCTGGGAGCTGTTGCGGAAATACGGCTACGACAACCAATTCGAAGGCGGCTGGAAGATGCTCAACCCGGACGACGTTTTCGTGGGCCGGGCCCTCACCGCCGCGTATCTCCCGAGCCGGCCCGATCTGGAGGAGCACATTAAGCGCGGCGGCCAGACGGAAGGCCGCATCGGCCGGCCGAACTCCTGGCCGATCGACATGCTCCAGAAGGGCGATGTCTACGTTGCCGACGGCTTCGGCAAGATCATCGACGGCACGCTGATCGGCGACAATCTCGGCAACGCGATTTTTGCGAAGACGGGGACCGGCGTGGTGTTCTATGCCGCCGCCCGAGACCTGGAGGGACTGCGGCGGATCAAAGGGTTCAACGCGGCAGTCCGCGACTTCGACCCGTCCGAGATCAAGGGCATGCTGCTGACGTCGATCAACAAGCCGATCCGCATCGGCCGTGCGGTCGTGATGCCGGGCGACATTGTCTTGGCCCGTCGCATCGGCGTCGTCTTCATCCCCGCGCAGCTTGCCCAGGAGGTCGTCTCGACCGGCGAGATCATCGCGATCAAGGACGAGTTCGGTCACATGCGGCTGCGGGAAGGCAAGTACACGCCGGGGCAGATCGATTCAAAATGGTCCGACGCGATCAAGGCTGATTTTTTTGAGTGGTACAAGTCGCGGAAGAATAACCCGGCAATTCCGCTGGCGGAGATTGAGAAGCACTTGTGAGTTTCGCATGGGACTTATGGGACCTATGGGACTTATGAATCAGATAAGTCCCATAGGTCCCATGTGTCCCATGGTTCTCACGTCTTCGCCAGGATCGCCCGCACCCGCTCCGCCACGATCGCGTCTTCGCCGGGCTCCATCATCCAGACGCCGATGACCAATTGCCGGCCCGTGCTCGGATTCACTTCGATACTCGGTTCGCCGTCACGCAGGCGCTTCGCCATCTCCGACGCACTCAAATGTCGCCGCTGCGTGTCCCACGTCACATGCAGGTGGGGCACCGCGTTGGCGATCTGCGGCACGCGGACCTCCGTGCGGACGTCCTCGAACCCGCGCAGCGCCTCCGCAATCCGGCGACACCGCCCCTGCCACTCCTCCCACACCGCGGCATGGTCCCGCGCCAGAAACATCTCCAGAGCCACCAGCATGCCGATCACTTCCTCTTTGTTCACCTTGTTCGTGCGACAAAGGGAATCCGAGTTGGGACTGTTATTAAGCTTGGCCGCCTCGATCAAGTCGTTGCGCCCGAGCAAGAGGCCGGCCGACTGGGGACCGCGGATGCCCTTGCCGCCGGAGAAAGCCACCAGGTCGAACCCCATCTTCGTGTACCGCCAGAGGTTCTCGACCGGCGGGACGTCCGCGGCGGCGTCGTTGAGCGTCGGCACGTTGTGCTTCTTGCCGAGGGCGACGAACTCCTCGTGATGAATCTTCCCCCGCGGGTCCGAGGAGTTGAGGAAGAACATCATCGCCGTCCGCTCGTTGATCGCCTTTTCCAGTTCCTCGCGCGTCTCGACTTCGATCATGCGTACGCCGGCGTTGCGAATGGCATGGTCGTAGCCCACGCGGTGCGTTTTCTGGACGATCAC
>DATJGQ010000085.1:0-2507 GCA_035494815.1 Gemmataceae bacterium | reverse complement strand
CGGCGTGCTCGCGCGGCCGCGTGGGCGTGTAGACGTACTTCCCCCCTTCCGTCTCATGGCCGAGGTGGCCCTTGTCTTCCAGGATCCGCAGCAGCGCCCGCACGGCGGAGTAGCTCGGGGGGTCGGCCAAGTCCGCGACGACGTCCGCCGCGGACGCGCGGCCCCTCCGGTAGATGACGTCCATAATCTGCCGTTCGCGCCGGCTCAGGTCCGACGTGGCGGGGCCGACGTCCGGTGGCGCCGCTTCGCGCTCGGTCGGACGTCGCTTACGGGAATCCCTGGACATGAACACTCCATCGAAATGCGCGGCCGACACCGCGGAGCCGTCCCCAAGCAAGCCAGAGTGCTAATTATTTAGCATGACGTCAGATCGGGGTAAAGAAGAAAAGCTAAAAAGTTAGCAGGCGCTGACCGAAAATCGCAATTCCCGGCTGCGGCCGCAGTTCCGATGCAATGTGAGGTCACTCAAGTTGATTGGAACCTGCGTCGATGGTCAAATAGGAAAGCTGGGCAACGAGGAGAACCGATAACGATTCCGTCACCTCGACCGGCCTTGCCGAGTGTCCGGTAACTCGGACCTGTGGCGACCCGGCTGGTTGCGGGATGGAACCGACTGGACGCGGCAACGGACGCCGGCCTATGTCGGTTCACCGGTTCCGTACGGTTGCCCGGCTCACACGGCCGCGAAGGCGCCGATTATTTCCTTCGCGTGTCGCGCGCGGCTTGCATCGCGTCTCCAACGGGACGAATGCCGGCCCAAGCCTCTGGGATGGAGCGACGCAGCATGAAGACGGTATTCACCACCGGGGAAGCGGCCGAGATCTGCAAGGTCTCGCAGCAGACGATCATCCGCTGCTTCGACAGCGGCCGGCTCAAGGGGTTCCGCGTGCCGGGCAGCCGGTTTCGCCGCATCCCGCGTGACGCCCTGCTGGCGTTCATGAAGGACAACAACATCCCGCCGGACCAGCTCGACAACGGCAAGACCAAGATCCTGGTCGTGGACGACGACCCCGAGATCGTGGAGCTGTTCGTGGACGTCCTCGATCGCGACGGCCGCTTCGAGGTCAGGACCGCCAGCACCGGGTATGACGCCGGCATGATCACGCAGGAGTTCATGCCCGACCTGATCATCCTGGATTACATGCTGCCGGACATCAACGGCAACGTCGTCTGCCAGACCATCCGCAAGAACCCGAACTTCGAGCACGTGAAGATCGTCATCGTCTCCGGGGTCGTCAACCAGGACGAGATCAACGACCTGCTAAAGTCCGGCGCCGACGAGTTCGTCAAGAAGCCGTTCAACATCGAGAAACTGATCGAGCGGATCGGTGAGTTGCTCAGCGTGTAGTCCGGCAAGTTCCGACATCCGATAGCCGCACCACGGCGGCAGACAGACCGATGGAGACCAGAGCGGCGGCGAGCCGCCGGGGCCTCGCGGACTGTCTGCCGCCGCCTTTGTTTGTCGGACCTCTCACAATTGTCCCAACTCCGGCCGGCAGAGCAGCTTCACGGATATAGGTGGTATCCGTATTCGGTCGATGAATCATTTGGGACATCGGCCCCGACCCTGAAGGTCGATCCCGCGCGCGGCCGATGATTGACCGCCCGCGGCCGATTGCCCACTGTCACCATGGCCGACCTGCGCGAGAAACGCGTCGAGCTGATTCTCCAGCAACTCGAGGAGCTGCCCACGCTCCCGGCGGTGGCGCTGCGCGTGATGCAGGTGACGGGAGACGACACCTCCAGCGCCAAGCAGGTCGTCCAGCTCATCTCGTCGGACCCCGCACTGACCGCAAGGATCCTGCAGCTCATCCGCCGGGCCGACACCGGCGTCCGAAACGACCTGACCAGCGTCGAGCGGGCGGTGATCCTGCTCGGCTTCGACGCGGTCCGCGCCGCAGTACTGGCGGTCTCGGTCTTCCAGACCTTCGGCGCGCGGCAGGAGGACGACCCGGCCAAGAGCCGCTTCAGCCGCGAGGAGTTCTGGAAGCACTGCCTGGCCGTCGCGTGCTGCGCGGAATTGCTGGCCGAGGTGATCGAGCAGACCGAGGGCCGCCACGCCGGCCGCACCGGCATCAACTCATCGGACGCGTTCATCTGCGGGCTGCTGCACGATCTTGGCAAGGTCGCGCTGGACGCGGTCCTCCCCACGAGCTTCTCGCGCGTGGTCGAGGCGGCCGAGCTGCTCCGCGGCAACATCTGCGACGTCGAGCGGCAGGTGATCGGGCTGGACCACATGGTCGTCGGCAAGCGCCTCGCCGAGCGGTGGCAACTCCCGCCGGCCGTCCGCGACTGCGCCTGGTTGCACGGACAGCTCCCGCAAGCCCTCCCCGCCACCGTCAAGCAGCCGCGGCTCGTCAACCTGATTACGCTGGCGGATGCACTCGTCCGCGAGCAGCACTTTGGCTACAGCGGCAACTACTCGTTCGCCGTCCCGCGCGCGGCCTTGCTCGAAGCGGTCGGCCTGAGCGCGGCGCAAGTGGACGCGGCGGCCGCGAAGCTGGTCG
>DATJGQ010000084.1:0-4074 GCA_035494815.1 Gemmataceae bacterium | reverse complement strand
AGCGTCAAGAACGCTTCTTCGAAGCGTCGCGAACCGATTATCCCCCCTGCCTCTTGGCCGCGTCCAGCAGTTCGAGGAAATACCCTTCCGAATCGCGATTGTTCTGCGCCCGCGCCTGGGCGAGCCCGTGCTCGGCGAACTGCTTCGCGAGCGAACCCTTCTTCAACGCGAGCATCGCCTCGGTCGCGCTGCCGGCGACCTTCAAGTCGCCCGGCGCACGTTCGAGCAACCGCTGGAACGTGTCGCGCGCCGGTTCCGCGTCGCCGCGCTTGGCGAGCAACTGACCGCGCCGCAGTTCGAAATCGTTTCGCCGCCGGCCTTCGTTCGCCTCGCAATCCGCCTTGAGGCCTTGATCCACAAGGCCGACCGCCGCGTCGAAGTCGCGCGCGTTCTGGGCCTCCTGAATCAAATACGCGAAATAGGGATACCGATCCGTCCCGGCGGCCGCCGGTCGGTCGACCAACGCCCGCGCGAACTTCGCGACCAGATCGCGGGCGTCGAGCTGGTGGGCCGTGCGATACGCCTGCTCCAGCGCGGCGTCGGCGAGGCCGCTCGTATCGAGTTTTGACAACTCGTCCGCCTTCATCACCGAAATGTCTTGCTGCCCGCCCGACGCGGCCGGCACTGCCGTCGCGGTGAGGCCGAGCTTCTGCCGCAGCCGGTCGTAGTCGTAGACCTTGAGCGTGTTCTCGGCCGAGCAGTCCTGCAGGAACTGGATCACCCCGCGGAGCCGTTTTCGCAGTAGCGGGTCGCCGGCCGCGTCCTCGGGCGTGCGGCCGCTGAGCGACTTGAGCGGGCGATGGACCCACTTGTCCTCGAAGTACTGTTGGGCGTGCTCCTTGATTTTGAGTTCCGCTTCCAACTCCGTCGTCGCGCCGGTCGGAAACAGCAAGGCGTCCGCGGCGACGTCGCCGAAATTGATCGGGCCGGTGACCTTTCGCGGCTCGCCGAGGGCGGCGCCGAGTTTCTGTTGCGCCTCCGCCGCCACCTTGCCGACGGACTCCGCGCTCGGGTGCCAGAACTGCAAGAGATTGCCGGCGATCAGCAGATACGCGGCCAGCTTGGAGGGCGGCGACGCCGCTCCACTGAGGGCCAACGTGGGCAACTCCTCGAGCACGATCGCGGCGAGGATCCCCTGCTCCGGGTCGCTCCGCAGGCCGATGACCCGTTTGCTCTGCTCCCAGGTTTGCAGCAGCCCGATCATCGCGTTCGGCTCGCGGATCTGGAAAAGGACGCGGTTCTCAACGTAATCGGCGTCCGCCTCCATGCCGACGGCACAGCGCAGGACTTCGACGAGCGCCCATGCCTCCGCGGCCTTCGCCTCATCCGACTCCAACTCGACATACCGCCCGAGCGATTGGACCGCGGAAGGATTGTCGCCGAACCACGCCTCGACGATGCCGAGGTCGTACCATCCCACCGAATCGTCGGCGTGTACCTGCGTCCACTGACGAAAAACACGAAGGGCGTCGGTCAACTTTCCGGTCGTAGCCCCCGACAAGGCCGACTGCCATTCCGGCGACGGTTGAGCGGGAGAACGCAACTCGTAGTCCCGCGCCGCCGCCCGCGGCAATCGCGACTTTTCGCCGAACATCGCCTCGAATGCTTGCTTAAGTTCGGCGTTGGCCGGCTGGAAGTGCACCGCCCGCTTCAGCGCGGCCCGGGCGGCAACCGGCTTGTTCATCCGCAGTTCGAGGTCGGCGATCAGTTCGTGGATGTACGAGAGCGGGTCATGGGCGTCCGGCGCGTACGCCTCCGCCGCCTTGCGGAAGAGCATCAACGCCCCGACCAGTTCGCCTTCCTGTTGCCGGAAAGTGCCGCGGAGCATGAACCCGAACGGATAGTTCGGATTGAGCTCGAACGCCTTCTGGAGGGACTGTTCCGCCTCTTCCACTTTTCCGCTAATTGCCAACAGCTGAGCCTGCCGGCCCCAGGCCTCGGGGTTGCCGGAATGCTCGCGGACGACGTCGGCCATCGTCCGCACCGCCGCCTCGTGCTGGCCCGAGTTATATTGCTCGAAAGCCCGCTCAATTTCCGCATGAATCGGCTGACAGCACCACTTGAATTTCTTGCCGCTACCGCACGGACAGGAGGAGTACGGGTCGGCGCTCATGATCAGAAATCACCTGTGAGCGAAAGGACGGGCCACTCAGTTTCAGAATACAGATTGAGGGCTGCCGGGAAATCCTGGTGTGCGTCGTTTGACAGCACCAAAACCTGACTTAAGTTTCGGTAAAGGACGGCTCGGTATCGGCGTCCCGTTCCCACGTACGGACACGGGGTTTGCTCGCCGGGACCGGCCGACACCGCTGCCCCGGCGTCAGCGAGGGCGTCGCCGCGCTGCCGTTTCTCGGACCTGTTGACATAAAGGAAGTCCGACGTATGGTCACCGCCGAACTCGGCGCCTGTGAATGGTTCGTCTATGAACTCCGGCGCAGCAACCTGATCGAACGCAGTCAACTGGACCAGGTCGTCGGCGACTTCCTCAAGCGCCAGCCGCGCGCGGAAGCGCCCGCCCTCGCCGAGTACCTCGTCGAGCAGGGCATCCTTAGCCAGTTCCAGGCCGAACGCGTACTGTCGAACAAGGCGGCCGGGCTCGTGCTCGGGCCGTACGTGCTCGCTGATTCCATCGGCACCGGCAGCATGGGTCAGGTATACAAGGCCACGTCGAAGACCGACGGCGCCTCGTACGCCGTCA
The DNA here is from genome assembly GCA_035494815.1 of Gemmataceae bacterium. GTDB lineage: Bacteria > Planctomycetota > Planctomycetia > Gemmatales > Gemmataceae > DATJGQ01. The sequence goes on along the minus strand of DATJGQ010000084.1, from coordinate 1,376 downwards.
AGGTCCTGCCGCGTCGGAGCATGTGGAACGTGCGTCTGGCCCGCCGACAGGTCCGCGCCTTCGGACAAGTCACTCACCCGGCCGTCGTTCCGTTCGTCGATGTCGGCACCGCCGGCGGACTGCACTATCTGGTCTGGCCGCTCGTCGAAGGCGAGCCGCTCGACCGTCTCGTCCAGCGGTCGGGCCAACTCAGCCCCGAGCAAGCGGCGACGATCGGCCTGCAGATCGCGAACGGCCTCTCCGCCTGCCACAGTCAGGGCATCTTCCACGGCCTCCTGAAGCCGTCGAACATCATGGTCAGCCCCGACCTCGGGGCGTCGATCCTCGACTTTGGCATCGGCTCCCTGCTCGTGGAGAACGAGGACGAGTCGCTGGTGGACACGATGTCCACGGCCAATACGCTCACGAGCGGCCTGGACTGCGCCAGCCCCGAGAGCATCATGGAGCCGACCAACCGCACCCCGGCCGGCGACCAGTACAGCCTGGGCTGCCTGCTCTACTACTGCGTGACCGGCCGGTACCCGTTCCCGGAGGGCAGCGCGGTCGAGAAGATGATGGCGCACCAGTTCAAGCAGCCGACCCCGGTCAAGGAACTGGCGCCGAATACTCCGGACGCGTTGGCCGCGGCGATCGAGCGGCTGATGCAGAAATCGCCGGAAGCGCGGTTCACCGGCGCCGACGAGATCGCCGAGGAGTTGAAGCCGCTGGCCGGCGACGCGGCCACTCGGGCGACGGCGCCACCGGTCGCGGCCCCGATGCTGGCACGGCGATCGAAGGTGATGGCCGCCGCGGGCTCGACCGCCCCGCCGCCGCTGCTGCCCAACCGTCGCACGCCTCCGCCGCCGCCGAGCGGCAAACGCCCGTCCCACGCGCCGTCGTCGGCGTACCCGCCGCCGGCCGCCTATCCGGCCGCGGCGTATGCGCCGAACGGCGGTTCGAACCCCTACGCGACCGCCGGCCGAAAATCGAAGGCTTACCCGCCCGCGGCCGCTTCGATCCCCGCGGCCGAAGGGTCGTCGAAACGCAATCTGAAGGTCCCCAACCGCGACGACCTCCGGCCCGAACCCGGCGCCGCCGAGAACTTCTCCATGCCGCCGGGTTTCGTCGACGGCGAGAAGCCGGCCCGCACTCTCAGCCCGGTCTTCGTCGTGGTCGTGGGCATGACCGTCATGCTCGTCACATACCTACTGCTTGTGGCGATGCAGGGATTCAAATAGCGGGTATTTAGCCACCTCGCCGGCGGCCACAAGTCAACTTGCGGCCGCCGGCGGGCGGCGGCTACAATTCTCTCCAGCGAGCAACGTCTTTCTCGGCGAGCGTCGAGGCGTAAGCCCGACGTGGGTCCTCTCAGGCGTTCGAGGGCTCCCACGTCGGGC
>DATJGQ010000083.1:0-4777 GCA_035494815.1 Gemmataceae bacterium | reverse complement strand
TCGATCCACGTCTGCCGTTCCCCACCGGGCTCGGCCGCGGCCGTTGCCCGCCGGGCGGTCAGAAACTTGCGGCAGGCAGCCCGCTCGTCGGCCCGCGGTTCGCGTCCGCACGACACTCGATAAGCAAAGTTCAACTGCTCGTCGTCGCCCGGACCCGCGTCTTTTGCCAACCGGCCGGCGAATGCCTTGGCCCGCGCCCGCGCGAAATCGGAATTCAAAAGTGCCAGCGACTGTAAGGGCACCGTCGCGGTGTTTCGCAGGCTGCACGTTGTTGAGATGACGGGCGCGTCGAACAATTCGAGCAGCGTCGCGACCTGCGTTCGTCGCTGCTGGAGATAGACGGAGCGGCGGTGCGCGCCCGCGGCCGACTCGTCGACGACGACGCTGCCGTCCTTGCCGCGCTTCGTCGAGACGTACGGTCCGCCCGGGCGCGGGTCGAGCTCGCTGCACACGGCGTGCATGGCGTCACGGAGTGCTTCAGCATCGAGCCGCCGCAGCGGGTAACGCCACAAGAGTTGGTTGTCCTCGTCGGCCGCAAAACCGTCGGCTCGCCAGGCGCTCGACTGACGGTACGCCGCGGACCGCAGAATCAGCCGATGCAGGTCCTTGACGCTCCAACCGCCGCGCACGAATTCCGTCGCCAAGTAATCGAGCAACTCCGGATGGCTGGGCCGCTCGCCGGATTGGCCGAGGTTGTCCGGCGTGGTGACCAGGCCGATGCCGAAATGGTGCTGCCAGATTCGGTTGACCATCACCCGGGCGAAGAGCGGATTTTCCGGTGCCGTGACCCAGCGAGCGAAGGCGAGTCGGCGGCCCGAACTGATCTGACCGGGCGGCCGGCCGTCGATGCGGAAGCGGTTCTGCGGGTCCAGGGCGGCCGGGACCCCCGGCTGCACTTCCGCGGCGGGGACGTGGTGCTGTCCGCGGTGGAGGACGTGATGGACCGGCGGTTCCGGGTCGGTCTCCATCACGACCGCGAGTTTCTCCAGCGGCGGCGGCTGCTCTTTGCGACGGACGGCGATCGCTTTCTTGATCTCGGCGCGGACGGCGCCGTAATCGGGAAACTTGTTCGCGAGGTCGTCGTCGCTGATTTTGATCGCCTGCTCGTGATTCTTGAGCAGCATCGTCTGCTCCGGCGTCCGCTTGTTGTCCGGCGTGCGAAAGGCCTTCAGAAGCGACGACCGCGCGGCCGCGTCCAATTCGGGCGCCCGCTCTTCCAGCAGTTGCTCGACGAGCGGGTCCGCGATCGTCTGCAGGCCGGCCTCCAGCGCCTTGATCTGGCGCTGCAGCCACTCCGTGAAGCGCTGATGTTCCTCGCGGCGGGCGCGTGTGGCGATCGTCACCACGCGGTCGGCCGGTTTGGTCCAGCGCTCAGGGCCGTACGCCGGGTAGACGGGATAGAGAATGGCCTGGAGGCGATAGTACTCGTCGTGCCGGATCGGCTCGAACTTGTGCTCGTGACAGCGGGCGCACTGGATGGTGACGCCCAGCAGGCAGTTCATCGCGTTCTGAAGATTTCCTTCCAGCACGGTGAACCGGTCGATGCGGACTTCGTCGGGGTTGCCGTCGCTCTCGCCGGTGCCGTCCGGGGCGTTGCGGAGGAAGTGCGTCGCCTCGAGCAGCTCGACGGCCTCGCCAGTGACGTCGCCGCCGGGCACGACGCCGGCCAATTCGTCCCCCGCGAGCTGTTCCTGCACGAAGCGGTCGTACGGTCTGTCCTGATTGAAGGCGCGGATGACGTAGTCGCGGTAGCGGTAGGCGAACGGCCGATCGGTGTCGGCGCTGAAGTAGCCGTTCGAGTCCGCGTAGCCGGCCGCGTCGAGCCAGTACTTGCCCCATCGCTCGCCATAGTGCGGAGAGGCGAGAAAGCGCTCCACCATGCGCTCATAAGCGTCGGCCGATGGGTCTTCCAGGTACGCGGCGATCTCGCGTGGCGCCGGCGGGAGTCCGGTCAGATCGAACGCCACTCGTCGCAAGAGCGTGGCCCGGTCCGCCTCCGGGCCGAAGGAGAGGCCTTTCTTTTCCAGCGCCGCCTCGAGGAAATGATCGACCGGTGTGCGGGCCCGTTCCTCGTGGCGCACGGACGGCACAGTGGGTTGCCGCGGCGGAACGAACGCCCAATGTACGGACTTCGAATCGGCCGAGGGCTTCGGGTCCGCGCCGCACACGAAACAGCGCACCGTCATTTGCAGTCCCACGACGAGCGCCAGCAGGTGGAAGAACTTTTTCATGGATGATGGTGCCGGTGCGCGAGCTCCGACGAGGCGCGGATGCCGCTGCTATATCTCTAGCACCTTGTCGTCCCTTCGCCTGCCCGGAAATGCCCACGATGTTCGCGCGAGGGGGTTGCATCGGTCGTCGGAACAGGGAAGATGGCTGATCATACCATCCACCTCGTTGAGAAACGGTCGCATGTCTTCGACTTCTCTGACGCCGCTGATTCGCCTCGGCAAACTGTTCCCACAACGGGAGGTCTACGCCAAGTGCGAGTTTCTCGCGCCATCGGGCTGTTTCAAGATTCGCGGTGCCAGGCATCTGCTGGAACAACTCAAGCAGGAAGGGCAGGACCGGCCGCTCGTCGTGCCGTCGATGGGGAACACCGCCCTGGGCGCCGCCGTCGGGGCGAAGGAGTTCGGCTTCGCCATGGTCGGCGTCGTGCCCCAGACGATCGCCCGGGCCAAGGACGAGAAATTGCGGGCCCTCGGCGTCGAACTGATCAAGATCACGGGCGGCGGGAGTGACTTGCTGGCCTATGCCACGCGAGTCGCGGAGGAACGCGGCGGGTACTTCGTTCACCCGCACCTGGACCCGAACTGGACCGACGGCTACCAGTCCATCGCCGCCGAGGTCTTGCAAGCGCTGCCCGCGTGCCGCTCGCTCGTTTTCCCCGTCGGCGGCGGCGGACTGCTGCTCGGGCTGCGCCAGTATCTGCGGAAACATCCGCACCCGGTGAGGCTTTACGGCTGTGAGCCGTACAACTACCCGAAGTACGCCAAATTCGATCACGCCCGCACGACGACGATCGCCGACGGGCTGATCCTCGAGAAGCCGCATGAGCCGGTGCGACGGGCGATCGCGGAAGACCAGATCGTTATTTCGCTGGTCAGCGAGGATGAGATTCGTGCGGCGCTCAAGGAGTTGTTCCAGTCGCAGGCGCTGCTCGTCGAGCCGTCGAGCGCGACGACGTTGGCATTCGTGAACGGGCACGCCGCGGAGTTGGAAGCGCCGGTCTGCGTCGTCCTCACCGGCGAGAACATCGCCCGCGAGGATCACGCGCGACTGGTCGCGTAGAAACGATTCATTTCCGCTCGAGGCGATCGGCCGCACCCGCCAGGCGGTACAGGTTGGCCGTGCGATCGAACGCGGCGTCGCCGGCGCCGATCAGCACCAATCGGCGCGGCGCCAGGCAGCCGAGCGCGTCAGGAATGTCCGTTACCCGGAGCACGTTGAGCAGCGGGGGCCCGTAGGCGGCGCCCAGAGTTTTCGGCTGGTGAGACGACGGCGGGTTCGCGACGACGACTTCGCCGATCGCCGGTTCGTAGAGAGCCGCGTAGGCCGCGATCACGCCGGCATTTCCTTGTCCGGCGGCGCGCCAGTGCGTCGAACCGAGAGCGTGTCGCCGGGCGACGGTCATGACGTCCCAGACCCGGCCGCCGTCGGACGTGCCGCCCAGCAGTGGAAAGGCGCGCTCGACCGCATTGGGAAAGACGTTCCGTGTCCACCCGACCGGCCCGACGCCGCGCGGACACAGCAACAGGACGGAGCCCTCTCCCACTAAGTCGCGCGCCCATGCAGGGACCTGCCCGGGCTCGTCGCCGGAGTTGAGAACGATGAGCCAACGGGCGCCATTTCCGGCTTTACCCGGCAGCCAGCGCCAGAACACTTCGATGCCGCTTTCGGTAATCTCGCGACTTTCGTCCGGTTGGTCGCCCAGACTGGTCACCGGCACGTCCGGCGGCTTCGCCGGCCACGCCGCGAAACTCGCCCGTCGCAGACGATCGCACAAATCGTGACGCCACCGGTCGAACGACTGCGCCGCGGGCAGGTCGGGCCGCGCACGCGAGACAAATGTCTCGTCAATGCGGGTATTCAGTTGATCTTTGGGCAGGTCCGCGTCGGTGGGAAACACGCGCAGCTCGCGCGGGTCGATCGGAAACTGGCCACGCGGCACTTCCGCGAGGTCGGCGTCGGTCACGCGCCGGCCGTCGCCTTTGAAGTGGCGGTTGAAGAACTCGAACACGGCCCGGCGGATGTCCGTCCGGTAGCCGTGACCGCCGATACTGATCATCGCCGGCGCCTGATCGCCGGCGCCGAACAGCGAGTACAGCCGTTGCAAGCGGTTGGCGATCCGCTCGTTGCTGCCCATCGGGAAATAGACGTCGTTGTCGGAGTTGACGAAGAGCAGCGGCCGGGGACAGATCAGGGCCGCGATCGTCATCCAGTTCCAGCGGGCGCGGTTGGGGAAGAAGAAGCAGTCGCAATGTCGGCCGGTGCCGCCCTCGCCGGCGTAAAAGGTCAGATCGCCCATGCCGCTCACGGGGGCCGCCACTTTCACCCGTTCGTCGGCCGCCGCGACCCAGAACGTCCCGATGCCGCCGCCGGAAATCCCGGTCGCCCCGATTCGCTCGGGATCGACCTCCGGACGTGACACGAGGTAGTCGAGCGCCCGGATCGCGTTCCAGCATTCGACGCCGGCCGGGGTATAACCGGCCGAGTACCACCACCAGCGGTTCTGACTGAGCAGCCCCCGGTGGACGGCCGCAATCTCGCCGAGTTC
>DATJGQ010000082.1:0-2155 GCA_035494815.1 Gemmataceae bacterium | reverse complement strand
CAAAACTTCCACCGCCGTCATCGCCGCCCACAAGGCGGGCATGGACCTGCCGTGGAAGACCGCCGCAGCCATCGACCTGGCCGGCCGCGACATCCTCGACGCGGTCAAGACCAGCGTCAATCCCAAGGTCATCGACTGCCCCGATCCCGGGAAAGGACGGCAGTTCCTCGACGCGGTTTGCCGGAACGGCATCCAGCTTCGGGCGAAGGCCCGTGTGACGGTGCGAACGAAGCTCGAGCGACTGGTCGGCGGGGCGACGGAGGAGACGATCATTGCGCGGGTCGGCGAGGGCATCGTCAAGGCGATCGGTTCCGCGCACGACCACAAGGAAGTGCTCGCCAACCCGAACATGATCACGCAGACCGTGCTGCATAGCTCGCTCGACTCGCAGACGGCGTTCGAGATCGTTTCCGTTGACATGGCCGACATCGAGGTCGGGGAGAACATCGGCGCCAAGCTGCAGGCCGATCAGGCGGCCGCCGACTTGCGCGTCGCTCAGGCCGAGGCGGAAAAGCGGCGGGCGTTGGCCGTCGCCCGAGAGCAGGAAATGCGGGCCGCCGTCGAAGAAAACCGGGCCAAAGTCGTGGAAGCCGAAGCGCAGGTGCCGATGGCCCTGGCCGACGCCTTCCGCACCGGCCGCATGGGCGTGATGGACTACTACAACATGAAAAACCTGCAGTCCGACACGGAGATGCGAAACGCCATCGCGGGCGTCGGCAAGAATGAGCGGATCGACCGGCCGGTGACGGGCTGATCAGTCAGAGCCGCGACCGTGAGGGAGCGAGCGCTGACCGCTCCCTCAAGGTCGCGGCTCTGACAGAGGGAGCGGGCTCCCTTGCGGTCGCGGGTCTGACAAGAAGGGACAATGGCGATGCTCGAATTCAAATGGATCGTGCCGGTCATTGTCGTGATCGTGTGGGTAATCAACGCGATTCTCAAGAGCCGCGAGAACGAAGAGCCGGTGCGGCCGAAACGGCCCGGGGGCGGTCCGCGCGAGGGCCGCAACCCCGTGGGCGACATCGACCGGTTCCTCCAGGAAATCGACCGGCTGCGGCAGAAGACGGCGGAGGAGCGCGGGACGGCGGTTCCGCCGCCGGTCGTTCGCGCGGTCGCGAGAGCCCGACCGGTGCCGGCGCCCGCGCCGGCCCGGCCCCGACCGGTTGCACGGCCGGCCCTGGTCTTAGAACCATTACCGGTCGTGCAAGCCATTTCTCCGGCAGTGCCGATCGTTCAGCCGGCCGCGCCGGCGGGGCGTCTGGGAGACACGGCGCGGACACTCGTGCCATCAATGGCCGGGCGAGTGGCGGCGAGTTATTCGGTCGATTTGCCGCGCGTCAACGAGGCGCTGAACTTATTGCGGTCGCGGCACAGTGCCACGACGGCGCTGGTGTTGAAGGAGATACTCGGACCGCCGAAGTGCCGTCAGTGATTCCGTGAAGCCGCGACCGGAGTCTTCGGAGGGAGCGCTTCGAGCGCTCCCTTCGAAGTCTCCGGTCGCGGCGGAACGCGTATTGCTTGTTTCACTCATGCCGCAGCGCTGTGATCGGGTCCAGGCGTGAAGCTTTCCACGCCGGGTAGAATCCAAATCCCACGCCCACGGCCGCGGAGACCGCGAACGCCAGCGCGATCACCTCGCCCCGGACGACCACCGGCCAATCCAGCGCCGTCGCCATCCCCAGCGCCCCGCCGACGCCGATCAGCACGCCGATCAACCCGCCGAAAAGCGTCAGTACCACCGCCTCACCCAGAAACTGTAGTAGCACATCCACCGGCCGGGCCCCGACCGCCATTCGCAACCCGATCTCGCGCGTCCGCTCCGTCACCGCCACCAACATGATGTTCATCACGCCGACGCCGCCGACGACCAAAGATACCGACGCGATGACGGCGGACAGCGCCTGGAGCGTCGCGGTGAGGACGACTGCCAGCTCGGTGAGTTCTTGGACGCTAGACACCTCGAAATCCGCCGGGGCATCGGGCTTGAGGCGGTGCCGCTGCCGCAGCGCCCGCTCGATCGCCGTTTGCGCTTGCGGAATCAGCGACTCCGACTTGGCGGACACGATGATCAGGTTCACCCGCTCGGCCCCAACGAGCCGATGCTGCAGGGTCGTCAGCGGCACGAACACCTGGTCGTCCTGGTCCTCACCGGTGGCGG
>DATJGQ010000081.1:0-2904 GCA_035494815.1 Gemmataceae bacterium | reverse complement strand
GCCGGCGTCGGACGTGTGCGACGACACGACGTTCCTGCGGCGCGTGACGCTCGACATCGGCGGCCGGCTGCCGACCCGCGAAGACGCGGAGGCGTTTCTGGCTGATCGGAGTGGTGACAAACGCGAGCGGCTGATCGACCGACTGCTCGCGAGCACGGACTACGCGGACTACTTCGCGACCAAATGGAGCGCGATCCTCCGCAACCGCCGCCGCGGCCCGACCGACGACCCGGCCCCGACCGCCGCCTTCCGGAAGTGGATTCGGGATAGCCTCGCGGCCAACAAGCCGTACGACCGGTTCGTCCGCGAAGTGCTCACCGTGACGGGCGAGGAGGTCGCGAACCCGCCGGTCGTGTGGTACCGCGAGTTGAAGGACCCGGCGGCCGCGATGGAAGACGCGGCCCAAGTCTTCCTCGGCCAGCGGCTCGGCTGCGCGAAGTGCCATCACCATCCGATGGAGAAATGGAGTCAGCAGGACTACTGGGGCTTCGCCGCGTTTTTCACGTCGGTCGATGTCAAAGACGCCAAGCCGGCTAAAAAGGCGAAAGACGGGACGATGACCCCGGCGGAACCGACGCGAGTGATGTTGAAGTCGGGCGGCGCGACGGTCAAGAACCCGCGGACGAAGAAAGCCGTCCCGCCGACCGCCCTCGACGCAGGGCCGCTCGCGCTCGGCGCAGACGACGATCCGCGGGCTAAATTCGCCGATTGGATGGCCGACGCGAAGAACCCGTTCTTCGCCAAGGCTCTCGTCAACCGTTATTGGAAGCACTTCTTCGGGCACGGGCTCGTCGATCCGGAGGACGACCTGCGAGTGACGAACCCGCCGTCAAATCCCGAGCTGCTCGACGCGCTGGCGCGATCGTTCGTTGAGAGCAAGTACGACCTTAAACGGCTGATCCGTGATATCTGCACATCGAGAACGTATCAGTTGAGTGCCGTCCCGAACGGCGCGAACGCCGGCGACCGGCAGAACCACTCGCGGTTTCTCGCACGGCGGCTGGACGCGGAAGTGTTGCTGGACGCCATCGACGCCGTGACGCTGTCGCCGTCGAAGTTCAAGACCGCGCCGGCGGGTTTGCGGGCGGTGCAGTTGCCGGACAACCTCGCGGAGTCATACTTCCTGAGCGCGTTCGGCCGGCCGGACGCCGCCAGCGCCTGCGAGTGCGAGCGCAATAACGGCGCGACGCTGGCCCAGGCCGTGCACATGCTCAACTCGGCGGAGATGCAGGAGAAACTCGCCGGGCCGCGCGCGAAGGTACTGGCCGAAGACTCGCGGCCGCACGCCGAGCGCATCGCCGATCTGTACCTCACCGCCCTGGCGCGGCGGCCGTCGAAGGCGGAGACGGACGCGCTCGTATCGTTCGTCACGTCTAAAGGCGGCACGCAGACGGCGTACGCGGATGTCATTTGGGTGGTGATCAACGGCCGAGAGTTTCTGTTCAATCACTAGGAACAGGCAATGTTGACGCTGCAATTCGACGCATCGTCGCGGGACTGCGCGGGGCTCACGCGGCGGAGTTTCCTGCGAGCCGGGGCGCTCGGGCTCGGCGGCCTGTCGCTGCCGTGGCTGTTGCGGGCCCGGGTGGAGGCGGCTGCGGCCGATCCCGATTACGTCAAGGACAAGGCGGTCGTGCTCGTCTTTCTCGCCGGCGGGGCGAGCCACATCGAGACGTTCAACCCGAACATGGACGCGCCGGAGCCGTATTGCAGCGTCACCGGCGAAGTAAAAACACCGATCCCCGGCATCACGCTCGGCGGCACGTTTCCGGAACTGGCGCGACACGCCAAACACCTGGCGATCGTCCGTTCGTTCTGCCACACGGTCGCGAATCACGAGCAGGCGATCAGCCACGTGCTCACCGGCGGGACCGACGTCACCGGGCAGGCGAAGGACGGCTGCAGCATTGGCTCGATGTACGCCCGCGCCCGCGGGGCAAATCACCCGGCGACCGGACTGCCGACGTACGCCGTGCTCACCGCCCCGCACAAGGACCCGCAGTATACGCGGGAGTTGCAGCGGGTCGTCGTTGGCTCGCGGGCGGGGTCGCTGGGCGCGACGTACGAGCCTTTCATCCCGACCGCGGCCGGGCCGGCGCTGGCGAACATGCAACTGCGCGTGCCGGCCGATCGGTTGGCCGATCGGCGCGCGCTGCTGAAACAGCTTGACGGGTTGAAGCGTGGCCTCGACGCACGTGACACCACCCAGGGCTACGACCAGTTTGAGCAGCAGGCCGTGGACCTCTTGACGAGCGGTGTCGGCAAGGCGTTCGACATCTCGCACGAGCCGGCGGCAATTCGCGAGAAGTACGACACGCGGTCGTTTTCGTGCGGCAAGAAGGTGTTCGAGCCGTCGATCCTGGGCGACCAGTTCCTGCTCGCCCGCCGGCTGCTCGAGGCGGGCTGCGGCTTCGTCACCGTCCAAAGTGCCGGCTGGGACATGCACGCGGACGGCAACAACCCGGGCATCAAGCCCGGGATGGAGATGCTCGGCCGGCCACTCGACAAGGCGTTAGCGACGTTCCTCGACGACCTCGGGCAGCGCGGCCTGTTGGAGAAGGTGCTTGTCATCGTGACCGGCGATTTCGGTCGCACACCGAAGATCAACAAGAACGGCGGCCGTGACCACTGGGCGACACTGAGTACACTCGCGTTCTTCGGCGGCGGGCTCAAGACGGGACAGGTCATCGGCAAATCGGCGCGGAATAACGACGTGCCGGCGAGCGACCCAATCTCGACGCCGAACCTGCTCGCCACGGTGATGCATTACCTGTTCGACCCGGTCGCCTTGCGAATCACGCGGGGCCTGCCGACGATCGTCGCGAACGCCGAGAGCGCGAAGCCGATCGAGGCGCTGTTTTGAGAAAACGTCTTCTGTAGCTGGCCTCTGTGAGGCCGGCCTCG
>DATJGQ010000080.1:0-4412 GCA_035494815.1 Gemmataceae bacterium | reverse complement strand
GGCCGCCTCACGCTCGCCTGCGCCGGCGTCAAAGGCCCTCTGCGACTGCCGCTGTCGGACGTCGCGTCGCTGGTCCCCGCCCGACAGGTGGTCGAGTCCCCGCCAAATAAGGGCAAGTTCGGCCGGCTGGAAATGGACGGGGTCAACCTGCCCGGGGAGTTGTCGGCCGACGATGAGCACCGCGGTGCCGGTCATCTCGTGTGGCATCCTGACCTGAGCCGCCGCGGCAGCCCGTTGGCCAAAGGCCAATCGGGACGGATCGTCTACCGCGACCCGCCGCCGACCCCGCGGCCGCAGCCGGCCCAAGGCCAGACCCAGGTGATCCGCCAGATGGTCGGGCCGAACGGACAGGTACAACGGGTCGTGCAGGTCGTTCAGCCGAACGGCGTCGTGCAAATGATCGTTCAGGAAGGCGCGGCACCGGAGATGCGGCCCGGGGTATCGCTCCCGTCGACCGGCCAGCGGTCGTTGCACCTCCGCACCGGCGATACGATCCCGGTCGAGGTCACCGGCATCGACGAAAAGGGGCTGTACATCAAGACGAACGTCTCCGCGACCACTTTCGTCCCGCACGAGAAGATCAAGTGCGTCGAGCTGGTCCCTTCGGGGTCGTTCAAGGTCGATGAGGCAAAGCGCGACCGGCTGCTCACGCTGCCCCGGATGCAGAAGGACTCGCCGCCGACGCACCTGATCTGCTCGAAGAACGGCGACTTCCTCCGCGGCCGGATCCTGGAGATGGACGACACGCGGCTCAAGGTCGAAGTCCGGCTGGAGACCCGCGAGGTGCCGCGGGACCGGGTCGCGCAGATCATCTGGCTGCACGCCGACGAACTGTCGGGCAAGCCGCCCGCGCCACCCGCCGTCGCCGACGCACGAGCCGACCGCGTCCAGGTGATTCACCCCAACGGAAACCGGATGACGTTTTTCCTCGACAAGTCCGACGCCAAGACGATTACCGGCAAGAGTGAGATTCTCGGCGATTGCCGCGTCGACCTGGCAAGAGTGGACCAGGTGCTGTTCGGCGACAAGATCGAGCAGTCGGCGGCGCAACTCGCGCACCACACTTGGCGGATGCACCACGCGACCGAACCGAAGTTCGCCCAGGAAGGCGCCGACGCCGGGACGGAGATCACCGGCATCGATTCGCCGCTCGTCGGCCAGGCGGCCTTCGTCTTTCGGGGAGAGACGCTCGACGGCCAGCGGTTCAACCTCGCCGAGCACAAGGGCCGATTCGTGGTCCTCGACTTCTGGGCGACCTGGTGCGGGCCGTGCATGCAGTCGTTGCCGATGATCGAAGAGGTCGTCAAGGAGTGCGCCGATCAGGACGTGCGGCTCTTCGCCGTCAACATGGAAGAACAGCCGGACCAGATTAAGGCGGTGCTGGAGCGGCACAAGATGAAGTTCCCCGTCGTGCTCGACCGCGACGGCGCCGTGGCAGCCCGCTATGCGGTCACGGCGATCCCCCAGACGGTATTGATCGACCGCGAGGGCAAGATCGTCCGCCTGTTCGTCGGCGGCGGCAAGAAGACGGCCGACGCGCTGCGGGCGGCGATCCGCGAACTGACCGCGATGAAGCCGTAACCGCCGACGCATCGCCAGACAGGAACTTCGCCCTTGCTCTGATAGATCGGCCCGACGCGCAGTGACCCGGCACCGCCGTGTCGGTCGAGTTACGGGAGTGAAGGCGTTCGTCTCTGGACTACACGAAGACGATTGCAATCGCGACGCCCGCCATCACGGCGCCGATCAGTGCCTTGGCCAAAGCCCCGAGCAGGCGTCCCAGGAACGCCGCCCGTCCGACCGTCCAACTCGTCGCCAACGATCGCCCGGCGGCAAGTTCCCCGAACATGGCGCCGAGCAACGCACCGAGGCCCGCGAAGAGTAACGCCGCGATGACGGAACCGATGATCGGAATCGGGACGCCGACGAACAATCCCGTCATCGCGCCGACGACCGAGCCGACGAGCGCCAGAACGGCGCCCCGCCGCGTGCCGCCCACTCGCTTGACGCCGGACGCGCTCGCGCCGAGTTCGACGACTTCGCCGAGGACGGCCAGGCCCGCTACAACGGCGACGATCGGCCAACGCATGCCGCCGACTTCCGGTCCGGACGTCAGCCAGGCGTACACGAGCGCCGCCGCAACGATCAGCCAATTCCCGGGCAGGCCGATGAGATTCAGCGACCAGAAGACGAGCACCGCGACGACGAAGAGCAGTGCCCAGAGAGATGTCATTGCGGGGCCCCTTGCCGTGACCCGGCGCGCCTCCCGTTACCCAGTTACTTGCCCTTCGCGCCGGTTCCGCCCTTCTTCAGCGACGCCCTCGACGCCGCGTTGCCCTGGAGCGTCCGCAGGGTCCTCTGAATGTCTGCGGCGATTGCCTTGCACTCTTGATAGACGGTTACACCTTTCTGAGATAGCACCTGCCGGTCTTTTCGCAGCATTTCGAGTTCTTGCGATACCTCGGCAGCCGGCGGGAGGGAGGATTCCGGTCCAACGGTGTCCTTAAATATCTCGCCCAGTCGCTTCCGTTCGGGCGTGCCCGCGGCCCAGGTGGCGCGATGGATGAACTCGCTCGCCTTCGGCAGGGCGTAGTGGGCGCGGCTCTTGGCCTTGTTCCACTGGACCATGTCGGCCGACAGCGCGTAGACTTTTTCGTCCGCCGTCAAGGTTCTCCTCATCGAGGCTTCCAGTTCGGCCCGAAGCCCTTCCATGCTCTTGCGCATCGTGTCCACCGCCGCCTCCAGTCCCAATATGGTTTTCCATTGGGCCGCCAGGTCGTGCCAGTCGGCAGAGGCGACCTCCGCGTCGTGGCCGTCCTGCTCGTCTACCGCTTGGGGCGACGGTTTCAGGCGGACGAGAATCTCCAGGTGCGGAACGTCCTCCGCGGGCTGCGGAAGAGGCTTCGTCAGTTCGGTGTCCGAACGGACGGCGCCCACGTGCTGCCATGATTCGACCTCGTCAGCCGCTATGGCCACCGCCTTGAGGAGGTTCGCGGTCGTCAGTCGATGGCCGATGCCGGGGATCTGAAAGCTGGTCCGAGGGATTCGGAAAATGAGGGAAAATGGTTCGTCGTCGGGTTTGAACCAGACTTCGGCAATTCTCTCGCCCTGAAACGTCAAGGCCGCCCATTGTCTCGACGGGGGCTGTTCCGAAAACTTCACGCCACACGTCTCCGAGAGGCCGCCCCGAGCGACGATCACATCGCATGACTTGCGTGGCGATGGGCCGCCACATCGGTACCTTTCAGTGTACGCGTTGCAGTGGCACAACCACTATGAAGTCGGGCATTCCTGGCTCACCAGAATGACCGCACTCCGCGCCCGCGCTCGGAAATCAGTCGTGCGAAATGCCGTACCGTTCGATCATCCGGTACAGTGTCCGGGGGCTGATGCCTAACGTGCGAGCCGCCGCCAGCTTGTTGCCGCGCGTGTGCTGAAGAACTTCGCGCACCAGCTTCTTCTCCATCGCCTCCATATTGAAGGGGTTTGTCGGCTCGTCCGTCGCCGCGGGACCCGGGGCGCGGATCGGATCGGGCAGGTCGTCCGGCGTGATCGTATGACCCTCGGCGAGGATTTGTGCCCGTTCGAGCACGTTCGCCAGTTCGCGGACGTTGCCCGGCCAGTCGTACCGCTCGAGGGCGGCGAGAGCCTCGCGAGAAATGGCGAACGGCTGAGGGCCGAGTGAGCGAGTCTTGAGGAAGTGTTGCACCAACTCCGGGATGTCCTCCCGCCGGTCCTTGAGCGGAGGCAGCGGAATACTGATGACGTTGAGTCGGAAGAAAAGGTCCTCGCGGAACTTGCCCGCCTTTTGTTCGGCCTCCAGGTCTTTGTTCGTCGCCGCGATCACCCGCACATCCGCACGCGCATCCTCAATGCTACCGACACGGCGGTAATGCCCGTCTTCCAGGACCCGCAGCAACTTCGCCTGCAGCCCGGGCTGCATCTCCGCGACCTCGTCGATGAACAGCGTGCCCCCGTCCGCGACTTCAATGAGCCCCCGCTTGCTGGCTTGGGCGCCAGTGAAGGACCCCTTCTCGTGCCCGAAAAGTTCACTCTCCAGAAGTGTTTCTTGCAGGGCCGCACAATTGATCGTAATGAGCGGCTGGTCGCGCCGCGGGCCGTTCAGATGGACGGCCCGGGCGACGAGTTCCTTACCGGTGCCGCTGGCGCCACGCACGAGGACTGTGGCGTCCGTCGGGGCGACTTTCTCGATGAGTTGGATCACCCGCTGCATGGCCGCGCCGGAACCGACCAGCTGGTAACGCGGGGATTCGTACGCCAAATGCTCGGCCCATTGGCGGTCTTTGCGAACGAGTCGGACCTTTTCCGACGCCTTCTGGATGCGGATGTCCAAATCCGGCATGTGTGCGACGGGCTTGGTGACGTAGTCGTAGGCGCCGCGGCGCATTGCG
>DATJGQ010000079.1:0-4693 GCA_035494815.1 Gemmataceae bacterium | reverse complement strand
ATTCCAATGAACTCATCGTGTCGCGGAGGAGGTGTGTCGTCTTGCCGACGTGGAGACGTGAGTAATTGCCGGCCGCCTCGATCCAGTCGATCTCCTCGGCCCGCAGGAAGTAGACGCTGCCGCTGGACTTAATGGCGATCCGGTCCATCGGCCGGCGCTCGCCGCGGACTTCGGTGAGGAGGGCGTCGAGCCGCTGGCGGACTTCGTCGTCGTCGCGGCGGCGGAAATGCTCTTTCGCCCTCTTCAAAGCCGCGTCGAACCGCTCGCGGTCGAACGGCTTGAGTAGATAGTCCAGCGCCCGCACTTCGAACGCCCGCAGGGCGAATTTGTCGAACGCGGTGACGAAGACGGTCACCGGCATGCGCTCCGGGCCGACTTCCTCGATCACGCGGAAGCCGTCGTGGCCGGGCATCTTGACGTCGAGAAAGACCAAGTCCGGGGCCTGGTCGCGGATCGCGCCGACGGCGGACGGCCCGTCGGCGCACTCGCCGATCACCTCGACCTCGGGGTCGGCCGTCAGCAGGTCGCGGAGCCGTTCACGCGCTAGCGGCTCGTCATCTACGATGAGGGTGCGCATCTTCATGTCTTCGCGAAACACGGGCCGGGCTGAAGGAGTATACGACCCCGGGCAAGGGTCCTTGCGCGGCGACGCGCGGACGGGGCAAAAAAAAGATGGTCACTGCCGGGATATAGCGACCGCGGGACGATCGGCAAGCTCGTGCTCGATCTTCGGGTCGGTCGGCGGACTCTCCCGGTAGGGGAGCGTGGCCGTGACGATCAACCCGCCGCCGGGCGCCGGCCGCAGCGACAGCGACTGGTTGTCGCCGTAGAGCGCTTTGAGCCGGGCGCGGGTGTTCGACAAGCCGATCCCTTCCTGAAAGTTGCGGTCGAACCGGACGCCGGGGCCGTTGTCCGCGACTTCCAGCACGAGCCGGCCGTCATCGCGCCAGGCGCGGACCGCGAGTCGGCCCGTCCCCGTGCGTGGCGCCAGGCCGTGACGGATCGAATTCTCGACGAGCGGCTGCAGAATCAAATACGGCAAACAGGCGTCGAGCAGCTCGTCGTCGACATCCATCCGCACGGACAGCCGCGGGCCGAGCCGCGCCTGCTCGATTTCCAAATACGGCGAGAGGAAATCGAGTTCCCGCCGCAGCGTGACTTCTTGGGTGCCGGGGTCATCGAGGGTCGCGCGGAGCAGCTCGCCCAGCCGCGAGATCATCCGGTCGGCGAGAGCGACGTCCTTGTGCATGAGCGCGGAGATCGCGTTGAGCGTGTTGAACAGGAAGTGGGGGTGCAGCTGCGTCCGCAGCACTTGCAGCTGCGTTTGCGCCAGCCGCGCCTCCAGCCGCGAAGTGGCCAGCTCGCGGTCACGGTAGCGACGGTAATAAAGGCCGAAGTGGGCGACGCCGATGATGATCGCATAGATCATCAGATAGACGTAGAACTTGACCGTGACGTACAGCTTGAACAACTCGCGAATGATGTGCCACAGGTCGGGGGCGAAACGGTCGTCCACCGGCAGCGGCTGGACGATGCGGTCCCAACCATGGATCAGCCAGCCCATCGGCAGGTCGAGCGAGACTTTCAGGATCATAAACGCTGTGCCGAACGCCAGGTGCAACAGCAGGCGCCGCGGCCAATTGGCGTGCTCGATCGGGAAGCGGCGGCCGAGCGCCATGATGAACGGGGTCAGCGCCGCCCACACGTACCAGTCGGCCAGCCCCGACGCGAGCGCTTCTTCCCAACGGATCTGCCGGCCGCGGAAGTAGTTGACGTGGACGTAGAACTGCCCGGCGTCGATCAGGCCGAGCACGGTCCAGAAGAGCATCAGCAGCCAAAACTGCCGCCAGTTCGTTCGCGAAGCGGCGGGCGTGAGCTTGGCGGTCATGGAAAGTCTAACCTCACGGCCGGCGAGTACGACCGTAAGTGCAGTTGTCAGTTATCAGTGGTTAGTTTTCGGTGAGAAACACGATTTTTCTAGCCACTGACCACTGACCACTATTTCTTGAGCGTCGCCTGCAACGCAGAGCCGTTCGTCCCGAGGTTTGCGAGGATCGTGGCGGCGGTGTTGGCGTCGTCGGAGTTATCGAAGGCCGCGTAACCGACAAACTTATCCGAGAGCACCGACATCGTCAGCCCCTGGAAGCTGATTCCCGCCTTCGCCCATTCCTGCGTCAGCCGGTGGGCGAGCCCGGCCTTGTTGTCCCCCTCCACGCGGATGATCACCGGCGTTTTGACCTCGTGCATGCCGGCCGCCTTCGCCGCGCGGACCTGGTCGGGGCCGCGGACCGGAGCGATGAACAGCACGCCATAACCGGGTTTTTCGGGCAGGCGACGAGTGCCGACGTATTCGAGGTTCGAGCCGGCGTCGGCCAAGGCTGAGAGCTTCGATGCCACACCGCCCGGCTGATCCGGCACTTCGCACGACCAGACATGGACGCGATCCAGTCGAAAGCTCATGGGTGGGATCCTTTCGTGGACATGACAGGCTTCGCCCGCCGATTGTACAGCGCCGCCGTGCGTTCCGATACCGGCCGTGCAAAAATGATTCCGGCAAGTGGCCGGTCGGGCCGCTGACTTTTGCGGTTCCGCATTACTTCCATGCTCCGGCCACGAGCCTTACAATTGATGAGTCCCCCGACCCAAGGACCGCGCCAGCACGAAGCCGTCGAATGCGCGAAGCGGAACCGAGAAAAGACCAGTTGACAAGTCTCGCGCGGGAGCGAGAATCGAGGATGCCAATGTGAAAGCCGATCATGGCCTGCCGCAAGCAGCGGAGGTCCAGTCATCGCCATCGGCATGCACATCTACCGGCAAATCCTCTACCCGGGCGCCTGGACGTATGTTTGGTCCAGAGACGGCAACCTCAACCCGGACGGCTGGATCATGGTTGGCCCCGGCGGCCGGTTCCAGCCGACGCAGATCTCGCTCGGCCTTCGCGCACTCAGCTACTACGATAGCGCGTACCACCACGCGCTCCGTATCCCCGCCCCGATTCCAACTGGAACATACGATCTCGAGATGGATCAGCAGTACACCGGGTTGGGCCTGATTATCGAGGATGTTCCCGACACCAGCACGCCGTACCCTGTGCAGCCGAGCGTAACCAGCGACCCGGTCGACGACATCCAGACCGCCCTAAACCTTGGCAACGTCCTCTTGGGACCCGGAAGTTACATCTTGACGCGCACGATCGACGTCCCCGCCAATCGAACCATCCGGGGCTATGGGGCGACGCTCGTCCGGACGTACGAGAATGTCACCGATCCGGGGGCCTATCCGTATGACTACCCCTTCTTCAAATTCTCCTCGACCGGCCGCACCCTCGTGGAGGGTGTGACCTTCCTCGCGGACCGGCGCCCCGTAAACATTTCCAATCTAGCCAAGGTCGATCTCGCATACGATCTCGCCGGGCCAACGCATGTCAATATCACGGTCCGGCGGTGCGTGTTCCGGAACGTCTTCATCGGAGAATGGGGCAAGCCCGGTTTCCTGGCCGAGGACTGCCAATTCCAGGAGGGTGGCGGGACGGACGCGATCGCGGGTGCCGGCGCCCTCTTCCTCCGCTGCACGTTTCGTGGAATGACTGACCGGGGCCCGAGTTGGCTGATGTGGAACGGGTCCGGGGTCGCGGTGCTCGATTGTGACTTCTTCGACACCAGCCAGGGCACCGTCTTTCAGGCCAACAGGGCCGACATCCATGACAACCTGGTTTCCGGCCTGGTCTGCGACCGCATCGCCGACGTTTACAACGGTTGCGAGGGGATTTCCGCAGATGCACACCCGGATTTCAGTTACCAATTCAACAACAATCTCTTCTTGCACATTCGCTACCGCGGCGAAGGGCACGGCCTCACGTTCAGTGAGGTGCAGTGCACCGGCAACCTCCTGCAAGACTTCGTGTTCGATGGTGGTTATGGCCTGCAATTCACCGGAGGCTCGTCGCGCCCGGTCACCAACAACACCATTCAGATGGGCGAGGTGCGCGGCGGACGCTGCGCGTTCAGCAGCTTCGCCACGAGCAATGTCGTAAAAAACGTCGGCTTCATCGGTCCGCGGCCGACGCAGGGGAGCCTGTTCGGTGTCTGGGGAGACCCCGTCTACGGTCCCGCAGTGGGCGGGCAACACGTTATTACAAACTTCGCCAATAACTTGGTGGATTATCAGCCACCAAGCGGCGGTACGGTGAAATTCGCCAGACTCTTGGATCAATGGAGCCCCACAGACTGATCTCACGTGAGCAGGGGCCCAGGCGCTTGTCAATCGGCCCTCCACAGCGCGAGGGGAAAGCTGTATTCGACGTAGCCACCTGGAGCAATTCCTCTGGCTGCCAACCGGGCGACGCGTCTGAACAGCCTGCGACTGTTCGAGTCCAAGGCATCGGTTTAGCGGGGTTCCAATGCGCACCTCAACCTCCGCCCTTTTCGCCGCCGCTGTCATGGCGCTGCCGCCGACGCCCGCTGATGCCCAGGTAATATACACAATCACAGATTTGGGCAGCTTCGGCTACAGCAGCGGCGGTCAGGGCCTCAACGGTTCCGGCCAAATTGCGGGCGCTTCCACTTATCCCAATCTCCCCAACGGTCAGCCCGGGGCGACGCATGCGGTCCGCACTGCACCGAACGGGCGGATCGGCGACCCGGGTTCCGACCTCGGCACACTTCCTGGCGGGACGAGCAGCAGCGGCCGTGGA
>DATJGQ010000078.1:0-2762 GCA_035494815.1 Gemmataceae bacterium | reverse complement strand
TCAGCCGGGTCGTTGTCGGCGGGACGCAGGTCGAGCTTGGGAACGGGGTTCATGATGTTATCGGTGGTGTCGACAGCCAGATCGATATGCCAGTTCCCGGAAATGTGGCCGAACTCGTGCGCCACGACGATGCCGACCTGTGCCCCGATCAGATCCACCATGCTAGCTCCAGGCGCGCGGGGGACGACGTTCAGGCTAAAGGGGTCGGTGGGGTCGGTGTCGCTCAAGATGTCGAGGAGCACGAGGGCCTGATCCGCGGTGTCGAAATTACCCACGTCGACGCTCTGCCCGATCCCGATGAGAATGAACGGAAAGAACGGCCAACCGAGCTCGACCTGCGTCCCGCCGACAACGACCCGGCTGACATTGGGGTAAACGCCGAACGGGTCGGCGTTGTCCCGGCTGTTGAGGATCTCGATCTGGAAGTCCCCGGCCCGGCCGGTGACGGAGAAGTCCCCATTGCGGCCCCGGCCCACGACGCCACTGACGTCCTGCGCCACACTCCGGGCCACCTGCGCGTCGATCGCGTCAATCACCGCGTTCTCATCGGCCGCGCCCAACCCCCAGTTCGGCAGGAACGAGGCGAGCGGGGACAAGTGCGCGTGCGCGTCGCCGAAGCCGTACACCGCCGGCACGTCCAGGGTCGCGCCGTCGAAATCGAGGAACAGGACCTGGTGGGTGTAGACGGGCTGCTGCTCCAGCGCCGGCCGGAAGTCGCGCAACTCCAGCGTGTACGACCCGAAGCCGAACGCGGCGACGGTTTCGCCCCCGACCACCGCCAGCGCATACCGCCCGGGCGTGTTGATGACGTACCCCAGTGAGGCGTTGCCCCCGACCGGCAGTGGCGACGCCGCAGAGTAAAAGCCCGCTGCATCCACGTTCGAACCGACCAGCAGCGTGCCGTCCGGCTGGTACAGCCGAAGCTGGCCGGCGCCGCCGGAGAGGTTCGCGCCGACCACGTCGCCCGCGGCCAAATCGAAGCTGTAATAATCCACGTCCGTGACCGGGGCGGTCCCGACTCGCAGGATCAGGGTGTACGGGCCTTCGACGCCTGCCGCGGGACTGAAGGCGCCGACCATGACGTAATAGGTGTCTGTCGCCGGAGCGACGAACGAGATGAAACTGTTGCCCGTCTGATTATCGTCGTCGTTAAACGCAACCTGTTGGCCCGCACTGTTGTAGATGGCGGCGATCGTGTCGAGGCCGTAGCCCGGGGCGTTCGGGTCCACGGCGTCCACGTCCGCGGTGATCGTCTGGCCGGCGGCCGCCGGCACGGCGTAGAAGTCAAAATCGCCGTACAAGTTGCCCACGCTACCGTGCGGCCCGTCCCCGATGTCGCCGCTGACATACGCCGTGCCCCCCGGCCCGAGCGTGAGGCCGGACGGCTCGGCCAGCGAGATGGAGCCGTCGTCTTCCCGCGGTTGAATAACCGATGGGGACTCCAGCAGGACGCTCAGCGTGTACGGGCCCTCGCTGGCCGCACCGCCGCCGGAGGCCGACTGGAACGGGTTGGCCTGGGGGCCGGAGCCGAAGACTGCGACGTAGTAGATGTCGCTGGCCGGGGCGAGGAAGCGCAGGTAACTGCCCCGCGAGAACCCGTAAAAAGGGTTGTCGAACTTGTCGTCGTTGAGTGCCAGCAGTGTGCCGGCGCTGTTGTAAATCGCCACCACCGAATTCAGTGCGCTGCCAGACACGTACACGTTGACGGTCAGCAACTGGTTGGCGAGGGCGGGCACGCGGTAATAGTCGTAGTCACCCTTGCGCGTACCCGTGCTGCCGTTCGGCCCGTCGCCGATGGTGGCGCTGGCCGTCACTTGCCCGCTCTGGCCGGCCGTCAGGCCGGTGGCGTTGGCCAGCGGGATTGCGCCGTCGTCTTCGTGAGATGGCACGGACGGCGGCACCGGGCTGGCAACGCCTGCCACATCGATCGATGCCTGGTGGCCTGCGCCCGTGCCGAACGTCCCGAGGTACTGGGCCGTCGGCTGAGTGTCGTTCAAACCATGACTTCCGGGCGGCTCCGTTTCGGTAACGATCGCGCCGGCGGACGTGTGAGCGTGAGAGTGCAAGGCCGACATGACCGAGCCGTGCGAGACGCCGAGGCCCATGCCGGCGTTCGGAACGATGCGATCTTCCAAGTCCAAGAATCGCAGGCGTGTCGACCGGTGCACACGAAGGTTCATAGTCATGTTCGGTTCCCCTGGTTTGTGTTGCCCGGCCGGCTCGGCCGCAGTCTTTAAAAGGTCCATCCACAGTCGGTCCGCCGGCATGCCAGATGGCGGCGAAAAAAATTGCGTCGCGGGGGTAGCGGCTTAAAATGATGGGACTCGTGTTCGGCCTCGCAATCGATCGACTATGTCCGAAGGTTCTGTCACCCGCTGGGTTTCGGCGTTGAAGGCCGGGGACCTGGCGGCCGCCGAGCCGCTCTGGGAGCGGTATCACCGCCGGCTCATCGCGCTGGCCCGGGAGCGGCTGCACCCCGCCCGCCGTCGCGAAGCCGACGAGGAGGACGTCGTCCAGAGCGCCTTTCACAGCTTCTTCCGCGGCGTCACCCGCGGCCGCTTTCCGCAACTCAACGACCGGGACAACCTCTGGCGGCTGCTCGTCGTGATCACGGCCCGCAAGGCCGTTGACCAGGTCGTTTACCAGCACCGAAAACGACGCGGCGGTGGCACGCTGCAGGGCGAATCGCGGATATGCCCCGGGATGACTGATGCGGACGATACAGCGATCGAGCAGGTCGTCGGCGACGAACCGACGCCGGA
>DATJGQ010000077.1:0-2651 GCA_035494815.1 Gemmataceae bacterium | reverse complement strand
GGCCGGCGACCCGATCCTCGACCTGAACACGCCGCCGGACACGACCGATCCCATGCAGCGGCGGATCCTCGACACGCTCAAGCAGTACAACACCGAGCACGAGGCGAGCCACGGCGGCTACTCGGAGCTGGCGGCCCGCGTTGCGAGCTACGAGATGGCGTTCAACATGCAGAAGTACGCGCCGGAGGCGGTGGACCTGTCGAAGGAGACCGCCGAGACCAAGACGCTGTACGGCATCGACCAGAAGCGGACCGAAGACTTCGGCCGCCGGTGCCTGCTCGCCAGACGGCTGGTCGAGCGGGGCGTGCGGTTCATTCAGCTCTACGCCGGCGGGGCCCATAACGACGACAACTGGGACGCGCACGGCGACCTGGAGAAGAACCACAATTTCCACGCCGGTCGTACCGACAAACCGATCGCGGGCCTCTTGAAGGACCTCAAGCGGCGCGGCCTGCTCGA
Organism: Gemmataceae bacterium; assembly: GCA_035494815.1. GTDB lineage: Bacteria > Planctomycetota > Planctomycetia > Gemmatales > Gemmataceae > DATJGQ01. The sequence continues at coordinate 2,192 of DATJGQ010000077.1, read as the reverse complement.
CGAGACGCTGGTCATCTGGGGCGGCGAGTTCGGCCGCCAGCCGACCGCCGAATACGCCAAGGGGACCGGCCGCGATCACAACGCCTACGGCTTCACCATGTGGATGGCCGGCGGGGGGATCAAGGGGGGCACCAGCGTCGGCGAGACCGACGAGCTGGGATCGGCCGCCGTCAGCGACCGCTTCCAGGTCAAGCACCTCCACGCGACCGCCCTCAATCAACTCGGCGTCGACCCCAACCGCCTGACCTACTTCTACGGCGGCCTGAATCAGAAGCTCGTCGGCGTCGAAGGGGCCGAGCCGATCAGGCAAATCATCTGACCTGCACGATTTGAGCGGGCAACGGAGACCCGCTAATGTGACCATCAACGTGACACGGGCTTCCAGCCCGTGGCTGGTGCGTTTGTGGTTCGGACACTGTGGATCGCGGACGATCTAACTTCCTGCATCGCTTGCAGATCATGCTCCGGGACGTATTCATCCGCTCGTTCGCCGGCGCCGTAATCGTGGGCGTATTGGTCGGCTGCGGCTCGCACGCCGCGCCCGGCACCAACCCTGCCGCCACGGCTGCGCGCGAGGGCCCGCTCACGAAAGTCCCTGTCCGCATCGAGCCCGGCACCTACGACGGCCAGCCCGCCCACCGGGTGAGCACCGAGCACTATGTCATCGAAACGACCATAGAGGACGAAGACCTCGCCCGGTCCCTCGGCGAGTTGATGGAAGGGGCGCTCGAGCAGTATCAGCGCCTCGCGCCGGGGGTCCCGCTCTCCGCCAGGCCCTTGTACTGTCACATCTTCGCCTCGCGCTCGCAGTGGGCCGGCTACACCAAGGCGAACGCCGGCCCGGACGCCGAGGTCTACCTGCAGATCAACCGCGGCGGCTACACGGCCGGCGACCGGTACGTCGCCTACTTCATTGGCGACATCGGCACTTGGTCGGTCGCGGCCCACGAGGGATGGCACCAATACGTCGCGCGACACTTCAAGCGCCGTCCGCCGCCATTCCTGGAGGAGGGGCTGGCGTGCATGTTTGAGGACGTGACGTGGGACAGCGACCTGCCGCGCTGGAACTTTGCCTCCAACGGGCACCGGGAAGGGGGGCTTCGCAAGTCGTTATCGCAGGGGGTGTTCCTGCCGCTCGATCAGTTGTGCACGATGCACGCCGGTCAGGTCGTCAACACAGCGGGGGCGCGGATCGAGGGGTTCTACTCGGAAAGCTGGGCGTTCGCCCGCTTCCTCTGGGACGGCGAAGGGGGCCGCTACCGACCGGCGTTGGTACGCATGCTGACCGACTTGGCACTGGGGCAACTCCCGCCGGAACTGGCCGGCCGGCCGGACGAGGTCCCATGGGACCCGCGCGCCGCCAAGCCTTTACTGGAGCACTACCTGGGGAGCAGCCTGGGCGAGCTGGACCGCCGGTTCCAAGCGTACGCGCGGCAGCTCGCCGATCGCACTCTGCCTGGAACGCCGGATGAGTAGGTGTGGGAAAGCCCCGACGCGGAGCATGCGTATCTTTCGTTCGATGCGCGAGTTGTCATCCTGGGGTACTCCGAAGGATCTCCCGTTCCAAGCCGAAGGCCCGCAATTCCTTACACCGGCCGCGCGACGGACGAGAGGTCCGTTCGCTGCCGCACAGGACGACCCTTTTCGCGGGCTTGTGCCATGCCTCAGCTCGCATGCGACTCGTTTTTCGCTTCGCGCCCCCGCCGCGGCTCGCTAGGATGGCGCGCCGTGAGCTACCGAGACGTTCACACCACGCCCGCCTTGAACCGTCGCTCGGTCTATTTCAGCGGCCGGGTGCAGGGGGTCGGCTTCCGCTACACCACCCGCAACCTGGCCCTCCGCTACGACGTCGAGGGTTACGTCCGCAACCTGCCGGATGGCCGGGTCGAGTTGGTAATGGAAGGCCCCGACGCCGAGATGGACCAGGTCGTCGACGACATCCGCCGGAAGATGAACGGCTACATCCGCAACATCGAATCCCACACCACCCCCGCGACCGGCGAGTTCGAGCACTTCTCGATCCGGCACTGAATTCGCCTATCCCGTGTCCACTCACCCCAGCAGATAGCTCCGTCTTTTCGGGTGCCACGGGGCCGCTTGCCCGCCCGTGTCGTATTGCCATTGCGGCTTGCCATTGCAGCACGGGCGGACAAGCCGCCCGTGGCACCCAAGAAGCGCCGCACGCGCGGCCG
>DATJGQ010000076.1:0-13193 GCA_035494815.1 Gemmataceae bacterium | reverse complement strand
CGGCGTGGATCTGGAGACGGGGACGACTCATCACGCGGTCCAGTGCAACCGCGTCGTCCGCATGCACCCGGATACGGGGCATTCGCTCGTCGGGTCCCGGGTGCCCCATTGGGACGAGGTGCTCGCCATGTCTCGGCGCGTCGCCGGGGCAGTGGGGTTGGGATACCTGGGTGTGGACGTGGTCGTGGACGCCGACGACGGGCCGCTCCTACTCGAGGCGAATGCCCGTCCCGGGTTGGCGATTCAGATTGCCAATGGCACCGGTCTGCTGCCGCGGCTCAAGTCGATCGACTCACGGGCCGGCGTCACAAATTGCCCCGCTTCCGCCGGCTTTGCCACATTTGCGCGGCTTGGCCATTAATCCGGCTTTACCGGTCGGCCGACACTGGAGTAGCCGCCGGCGCGGTGCGCCCGGGCGGCCGTGGACGGTGTACGGCGAGCCGGGAGCAAGTCCCATGTCACTGCGGCGGTCCGTCGGCGCGTTGGGCATATGTGCCGGTTTGGGCGGGAGTGCGGTCGTCGCCGCGGACGCCTCTCCCGATCTCATGCCAATGTTCACGACCGTCCAGCTACCTGGGGTGCAAGCGCGGCAGGTCCCGCCGCCACCCCCACCGTTGCGCCTTGTGCCGCCGACTGCCGCGCCGACTCCGACGCCGGTTCCCACGCCGATGCCGGACGTGACCGCCGCGCCGGTCACCGACGTGTTCGCCCGAGCGCCGCAAGCCGGGACGACCGCCGCAAGTAACTTCCAACCGCACATGCTCGGTGACCTGCTGGCCGGATCGTACGCCACGGCAGTCGTTCCGGTGCTGGTCCCGGTCACCATCACGATTCCCGGCACGCCGGGCAGCCCCGGACAGCCCGGCCGGCCCAACGTGGGGATTCCGCCGGTCCCGCCAATCCCGCCCACTCCGCCGCAGACGTTCGTCGTGAATCAGCTGACCCTTCAGCCGATCGTCTCACAGCCGATCATCACCCGCGGGGCGTTCAAAATCTCCGACAACGAAAGCCCGCGACCGTTGGACCGGATCTTCGCCACCTACAACTTTTTTGACAACGCCTCGCTGCCGACCGGTCCGCTGCGGCGGACGTTCGATCTGCACCGCGAGACGTTCGGGTTTGAAAAGACCTTCCTCGGCGGCGACGCGTCCGTCGGCATGCGGCTGAACGTTATGCAGGCGGACGGCTCGTACAGCGACGACGACTTCGGCGACACGACGATCGTCACCAAGTACGCGCTCGTCAATAACGCCGAGACCGGCAACGTCGTTTCGGGCGGCTTGGCGGTTACCGCCCCGACCGGCCCGCGAACGATTTTCCCCAACGGCCAGACCTTCCGCACCACCCTGCTCCAACCCTGGACCGGCTTCATCTACAACGTCAACGACAAGTGGTATGCGCACGGCTTTTCGGCGCTGGTGATCCCGACCGACGACGAGGACGTGACGCTGGCCACGTCCGACATCGGCATCGGCTGGCGGGCGTATCAGGCGGCGTGCTGCAGCGACTACTTCATCTCGTCGGTGACGCCGACGCTCGAAGGCCACTACACGGGCGCCCTGAACCACCGCGGCCTGGACCCGCTTCGCACGCTCAGTTTCCCAGAGGGTGTGTTCGTGCTGACAAGCGGTTTGCATTTCGGGCTGGGCTGTAACGCCCTTCTGACAACCGGGTTAGCGGTCCCACTGACCGGCCCGAGGCCGTTCGACCTGGAGGCGATCGCCCAGTTGAATTGGCGCTTCTAAGGTCTGACCATAATCCCGTTCCGCCGCGACCGCAGGGAGCGCTCCCGCAAAATCTTTGGTCGTGGCAAAACCCCTGACGGCAATTCGTTGCGGAAAATCCGCAAATTCTTTACATCCGACTTATTTGCGGGCCCAAGATTCGTGACCTAGAGTTCTCGGTTCGGCCCATTGACCGGTTTCCGGCCGGATAGGAACTCGCGATGGAATTGACCGTCACTGCCGCGGACGCAGAGGGTACGGACCAACAACTCCTCCAGCGTTACCAGCAAGGTGACCGAGACGCGGCTGAACAGTTGTATCGGCGCTACGCCGATCGCCTGCGCGCGCTCACCCGCCGAAAGAGTTCGGCGGTCCTCGCCTGCCGGATGGACCCGGACGACATCGTCCAATCCGTGTTCCGCAACTTCTTCCACTCGGCCCGTTCGGGCGGCTATGACGTGCCGCCGGGCGAAGATCTGTGGAAACTCCTCCTGGTCATCGCGCTCAACAAAATTCGGGCCCGCGCCACGTTCCACCGGGCGGCGAAGCGCGACGTCCGCCGGACGCGGCGGATCGAGGGCCTCGACCCCGCGACGCTGGCGAAGGAGAACCCGCACGGGCAGTCCGGCCGCACGTTCCTGCGGCTGGTCGCCGAAGAGGCGCTCGCGAGCCTCTCGCCGCTGTTGCGGCGAATCGTCGAGCTGCGGGTGGAAGGGTATCAGGTGCACGAGATCGCGCAGCTGACCGGGCGGTCGCTGCGGACGGTCGAACGGACTTTGCAGAACTGCCGCAAACGTCTCGCGGACATCCTGCACGATCATGAGCCAGCCGTTTCTCAGCACAACGAACCGGCCGCGTGCGGCGTGGGTTGAGCGCGAGGCGCTCATCGAGGCGTTCGAAACCGCCTACCTCGCCGACGCCGGAACCGATCTCGCCGGTTTTCTGCCGCCGCCCGGGCACCCGCACCGGCTGCCGGTCCTCGAAGAACTCGTCCGCATCGACCTGGAACACCACTGGGCCGGCGGCCTGCCGCGCTGGGTCGAAGAGTATCGTCCGCGCTTCCCCGAACTCTTTTGCGATAGTGACGCGCTCACCGCGGTCGCGGTCGAGGAATGCCGGCTGCGGCGCCGGGCGGGGCAGACGCCGGCCGCGGACGAGTATCGCCGCCGGCTCGGCGTCGAGCTGCCGGCCGATAGCGGCGCGGAGCTGTACTTCGATCCCGACGCCCCGCACGACGGGATACCACTCCACGAACGGGTCGAGCTGCCGAGCGTCGGCGACGAGTTTCTGGGTTATCAGTTGCGGGCGGAACTCGGCGCCGGGGCGTGCGGACGAGTCTTTCTCGCCGAGCGCGACGGTGGGCTGTTCGCCCTGAAAGTGTCACCCGACCTCGGCGGCGAGCCAGCGGCGCTCGCCCGGCTGCGGCATCCGAACATTGTTCCGGTCGAGGCGGTCCACCACGACGGGCCGGTGCAAGCGGTCGCGATGCCATACCTGGGCGCGACAACGCTCGTCCACGTGTTGCGGCATGTCACCTTTCGCCGGGGACGGCCGACCAGCGGCGCGGCCCTCTTTCCCGCCTTCCGGTCGGGTCTGCCCGCGGCGGCGAACGTGCCAGACGGGCGGCGGCGATCGTTGCTGCGACTGCTCGGCCGAATGCCGTACGTCGAGGCGGTTTTCTGGCTGGCGACACGGCTCACGGCGGGATTGGCCCATGCCCATGCCCGCGGGGTCCTGCATCGCGACCTGAAACCGGCGAACGTGCTCCTGGCCGACGACGGCCGGCCGCTCTTGCTCGATTTCAACCTGGCCGGGGCTGAAGACGGCGGAGGCCTGGTCGGCGGCACCTGGCCGTACATGGCTCCCGAGGCGCTGGAGGCGTTTCTCGGCCGGCCGCGGCGCGTTGACGAGCGGGCCGACCTGTATTCGCTGGGCGTGATTCTCTATCAGTTGCTTGCCGGCCGGCTGCCGTATGGTTCGCCGTGTGAAATGTCTCAGGAGGGACTGGCGACCGCCCTGGAAGAACGAATGCGGACGCCGCCGAGCATTCGCCAGTACAATTCGCGAGTGTCGCCGGCGGCGGAGGCGGTCGTCCGGCGGCTGTTGGATCCCGACCCCGCGCGCCGCTATCCGAGTGCCCGGCGGCTGCAAAAGGAATTGGTCCGCTGCATGCGTCGGCCCGCGCCCCCAGACCGCCCGGCCGATTGGCTGCGTCGGCCGCTCGGCCCAATCTGGCAAGTCGGGCTGATCACGACGCTGCTCGTATTCATCTGCTGGCTCATTTCTCTCTACCTTCTCGGGCTGCTTTAGAATTGCAGATTGCAGATTGCAGATTGCAGAGATTGAAGCCAATCTGCAATTTGCAATCTGCAATTTGCAATCTGCAATTCATCGTTGCGGCGGCTTGTTCTTCGCGCCACTCTTATCCTTGGTCGCGTCGCCCCCCTGCTGAATGCCGGGGCCGACCCGCTGCTGGGCCGCATCGTTCGGTCCGGGCGCCAGGTCCGCCCGCTTGAGAATGAACATCCGCTCGATCGTCCCGCCGGGTTTCGTCGCGAACTCGGTCGGGATGCCCTGATCGCCGACGACGTAACAGATCCTCATTCGCCCCGCGTTCTCCATGTCCAGGATGCCGTGAGCGACTTGGCCCTTTCGGGCGCCTTCACTCACCGTCATGTGGATGACGGTCGGCGTCTTGGCGGTGTTGAGCGTGTACTTGGCGACAAAGTTCAGCTTCGCATTCTTGCTGGTCAAGCGGATCATGTCGCCCTCGACGACGATACGCGTGCCGGCGAGCTTCACCTCGTTGAGCCGCTGGCCTTCGATCTCACCGCCGACGACGTCCCAGGTTCCCGTGATCTTCGGCAGCTCGGCCACCGAGCCCTGGGTCTGGCAACGGCCGGTCGCGGCCAGCACGAGGATCAGCAGGCCAGATGTTAATAGGCTGATTTTTCGCATGAATTGTGTCTCCGTGGATCAGGCGAACGCCACAAAGACATATCAGGAAGCAAATCCGAGGCCATCAACAGAAGAACCGCGGGCGTAAGCCCGTGGGTGGGCGCCCCCCCACGGGCTTACGCCCGCGGTTCTTGGTCGGAAACTTCCAAAAAGATGGAACTCGGATAGTGGCCCGGGCCGGTGGCGACGCCGTCCTTTTCAGCTCGCGGCCTGTAGGTGGGGATGAGCTGGGCCAATTCGGCGCGCCGGGCGTAGTGCAGCATCGACAGCGATGCTAGGATGCGCGCCCTCCGGTTGCCGACCAGGTAGGCATGCAACAGTGCCGTTTCGTGCCAGAAGAAGAGTTCGCCGTCGAGGATGCCGCCGCTGTAGTCGTAAGGGAACCAGATGTCGTGAAAGTGGACGCGAACGCCGGCCGCCAACCGCGGCAGCATCTCGAGGACGATGCGCGTGACTTCGCCGGCGGGGCCCAGTGTGTGTGACGAATCGACGAAGAAGAGATCGCCCGGACCGAGGTCGGCGAGGAAGCCGTAGTCGAGCGTCTGAACCGGCTTCGAGATGAGCGTGATTTCGCCCGTTTGTGTGGCGGTTCGAAGAAAAGCGTTCGGATACGGCTCGACACAGGTCATCTCCGGCCGGTAGCCGGCCTCAGACGCGGCGAGCAGGCAGACGGCGGTGGAGACGCCGCAACCGATCTGGACGATCCGTTGCGGTCGTTGCGTGCACACAAAAGCGTAGAGAATGTCGGCTTCGACGGGGCCGTACCCCGGCTCGCCGTTGCGCGCGCACGCCGTCGCGTAAATGCCGCCGCGGGCGATGCGACGGCGGATATCGTCCGTAATCAGCGAACGCACGAACGCGAGTTGCTGGTCCGGGTCCGCCCCGGAAACGTCGATCATCGAGAACGGCTGACGCCAGTCGGAGGTCCGGCGGAGTTTGCGGAGGTCGGGAATCTCGGAATAGAAGTGCCGCGGCAGGATGTCGACGCCGAGCCGCTGGCCGACCGCGAACGCCCGGGCCAGCAGCCGTTTGACGGCGTTCGTGACAACGCGTTTCATCCGGCCGAGTCTCCGCCCTGGGACATGCCTGTTCTATGCAACTCGATTGACATTGCCGTTATCGGTTTGTCCGAACCGGACTTATGTCCGCGCGGTGTTTTTGTTTGCCGCGATCCGTGTAAGCCTCTACACTCGGACTTCACAGCCATTCGGAGTTCGGAATACCGTTCGGAGGAGCCGTAGATGTCTCGCCTACTTCGGAGACTTTTTGCCCGTCAACTGCATACACCTGCCACTCGACGCTCGGTCCGACGGGCGTTTGACTTACGTGCACGATTGCTGCTTCAGGGGTTGGAGAGTCGGATCGCGCCGGCGACGTTTAACGTTACAAATACCAACGACTCGGGCGCCGGCTCGTTTCGTCAGGCGATCCTCGACGCCAACGCCGCCTCGGGCGTCGATACCATCGCGTTCAGCACCCTTTTCAACTCCGCGCAAACGATTAGCCTCACGACGACACCGGACAGTTCGAACCCATCGGCGCTCAACATCACGGACTCGGTGACGATCAACGGCCCGGGGGCAAATCTGCTGACCGTCCGCCGCGACGCGGCCGCGCCAAATATGCGGGTCTTCACGGTCAATGGCCCGGGTGTGATTACCGTGTCAATCTCGGGAATGACCATCTCAGGCGGGAACACGGACGGTGTCGTCAGCGGCAACAGCGGCAATGGCACGACCGGCGACGGCGCCGCGCTCCGCATGTTCGACGACAATGTCGTACTCGACCGCGTCGTAATAACGGGCAATACCTCCGGCTCCGAAGGCGGCGGCATCGGCGTCGCCGCGGCAAGCAATAACGGCGGCGGGTCCCTGACGATCCGCAACAGCACCATTTCGGGCAACACCTCAACAGGCACTCCACCCGTCGGGAGTTCGGGCGGCGGCGGCGGTGGCATCTATTTCGCCGCCGGCGGCAGTCTTCTGCTCGAGAACAGCACCGTCTCCGGCAACGTGGCCACTCATAGCACCGCGGGCGGCATTTACCTCTACGGCGTCGCCGTCAGCCCCGTCGGGTTTACGATCCGTAACAGCACCATCACTGGCAACTCGGCCGCCGGCAGCCCCGTTACCGTCAATACCGGCGGCGCCGGTGGGCTCTACATCGGCAACGTCACCGGCAACGTCGTGATCCAGAACAGTACGATCGCCAACAACCCGTTTAACGGCACCGGCGCCGGCGGCATCGGCATCTTCAGGGCCACGGGCACGACCGTCTCGATCGAGAGTACTGTCGTGGCCAATAACTCCGGGACCGGTTCGCCGGATGTCCTCGGGACTGTGAAAGCGAACTTCGGCCTGATTCGCGACCAGACCGGGACGGTATTGGCCGCCGGCAGCGGCAACAACCTGGCCGCGAATACCAACCCGATGCTGGGCGCGCTCGGGAATAACGGCGGGCCGACGCAGACCATGGCCCTGTTGACGGGGAGCCCCCTCATCAACGCCGGCTCGAACCCGGCCAACGTCGGGACCGACCAGCGCGGGGTGGGTTTCCCGCGGCAAGTGGGGCAGGCCGACATCGGCGCGTTCGAGGTCGTGCCGCCGGGGACGCCGTCGGCGAGCGGCACGTTCTCGAACGTCACGACCGCGGGCGGTACGACTTACACGTTCCAGGTAACGTTCATCGACGACGTCGCCGTCAACGTCAGTACTCTCGGTACGGGCGACGTGCGGGTGACCGGACCCAACGCGTTCAACTTCGTGCCCACCTTTGTGAGCGTGGATACGAACACCAACGGCACGCCGCGGACGGCCACCTATTCGTTCACGCCGCCGGGAGGGGCCTGGTCGTTCGCCGGCAATGGCGTCTACACGATCGCCGTCGAGCCGAGCCAGGTCACCGACACGTCGGGGAATTTCGTGCCGGCCGCCCCGGTCGGGACGTTCCAGGTCGCGCTGCCGGGCACCTTTACCGTGACCAACGCCGCAGACTCCGGTCCGGGCTCGCTCCGACAGGCGATCCTCGACGCGAACACGAATGCCCCGTCCGCCGACGCCATCGTATTTGGGCCGCTGTTCAACTCGGCGCAGACGATCACTCTGGCCAGCTCCCTGCCGGACGTGTCCGACGCGCTGACGATCACGGGTCCGGGCGCGAACCTCTTGACCGTCCGCCGCGATCCGGCGAACGCCGCCTTGTTCCGCATCATCAGCTTCGCCGCATCGACGACTCTTTCGGGGATGACGTTGTCGGGCGGACAGACGACCGGGACCATCAGGCCCGACCGGGGCGGCGGCGCGATTTCGATCCGCAGCACCGCGCCGATGACCATCCAGGACTCCGTCATCACCGGTAACACCGCCAGCGGCGAGGGCGGCGGCATCTATGTTCGGGCAGGAGGCAATCTGACGATTCGCAACAGCACGATCTCGGGCAACACGGGGGGAACCAACGCCTCGGGCATCCGGACCGGCGGCGGCATCTACTTCGCCAGCGGCGGTTCGTTGCTGATGGAGAACTGCACCGTGTCGGGCAACTCGTCGCCGACGGGCGGCGGCGGCCTATACATATACGGCTACAACACGGTAATGAACGCCACCATTCGCAACAGCACGATCAGCGGCAACACTGCTGCAGCTAACGCGACCGCACCCGTCGGCGGCGGCGGCATTGAATTCTTGGTTAGTAATACAACAACGCTCGCCCATAGCCTGACGCTGCAGAACTGCACGGTCGTGGGCAACAGCTCGACCGGCACCGCGGCGGGGACAGGCGGCGGGGGCATCGCGCGGCTCGGTAACGGCACGGGCACCGTGACTCTCACGAGCACCGTCGTCGCCAACAACACGTCGGGAAGCGGCACCGGGAACGACATCCTCGCACCGTCATCCGCGAACTTCACCGCGGTGACCGCGAACAACAGCCTGGTCCGCGACCAGAACGGCGCCGCGTTCAATGGCAGCAACAACCTGGCCGCAGGTATTAACCCGATGCTCGGCGCGCTCGGGAATAACGGCGGGCCGACGCAGACGATGGCCATCCAGGCCGGCAGTCCGCTGATTAACGCAGGGTCCAACCCCGCCAGCCTGACGACCGACCAGCGCGGGCCGGGGTTCGCCCGCGTCGTCGGCGGCGCGGCCGACATCGGCGCCTTCGAGGTGCAGGCTGCCGGTCAAGCGTCGGTGTCCACCGTCGGCGTCAACGCCGGACAGTCGAACACCGTCCAGCGGTCCATGGTCACGAACGTGACGGTGACGTTCGACCGCGTCGTCTCATTCGTGGGTCAGCCGACCAACGCCTTTAAGCTCACTCGCGTCGGGCCGGGAACGCCCAACGGTGACGTCACATTGGCGGTCGACCTCACCGGTTCGACGGCCTCGCAGACGATCGCCAAGTTGACCTTCTCCGGGGCGCTCACCGAAGGGGTGGCGAGCAACCTCTCCCTGATCGACGGCAACTACACGCTGACCGTCCTCAGCAACCAGATCACCGGCGGGCTGACGAGCGACAACGTCTCGAACCTGTTCCGCCTGTTCGGCGACATCGACGGCAACAAGACGGTCAACGGCATCGACCTGACCGCGTTCCGCAACGCCTTCGGGACCAATTCCACGGACGCGAATTATCTGCCGTTCCTGGACTTCGACGGCAACGGCGCGATCAACGGTTCGGACCTGACCCTGTTCCGCAACCGCTTCGGCGTCATTTTGCCGTAACAGTTGTCAGTTATCAGTTGTAGTTATCAGTCGTCAGTTGTCAGTTGTCAGTTGTCAGCGAAGGAACAGGTCCGCCATGCTTCACTGACAACTGACAACTACTCTTCAAGAGGACACGCCCGATGCGCCGTCGCCCGATCGCCGCTCGCAAGGTCCTCCTGAGACTGGTCGCGCTCGAGCGACGGGACGTCCCCGCGACGGTGAATTGGACGCTGGGGGCGAACGGCGACTTTGCCAACCCGGCCGCCTGGACCGACGGCGGCAACGGCACCCACCACGTCCCCGGGCCGCCCGACGACGCCGTGATCCCGTCCGCCTTCGTCGTCGTGTCGGCGGCGAACCAGACGGTCAACAGCATTTCAGCCACCGGGTTCCAGATCCAGGGCGGTGTGTTCACGATCGGCGGGGCCAGCAACCCGTCGTCGCTGGCCGAATTGAAAGTGGCGACCGTCGGGGCTCTAGTCGTTGCGGGCCCGACCGGGGGCGCGACGCTCGACGTCACCGCCGGTTTCGACGACCCACACGCGGCCCATATCGCCGGCACGCTAAATCTGGGCCAGAGTTCCACGCTCCGATTTCGCCGCGGCTGGATCTACCTGGACCCGGGCGTGCAGCTCTTGGGCGCCGGCCAGTACCTGATGAACGGTGATGCGACCGGCGGACCGGAAGTGATCCTGGGTACGAACATAACCGCCCCCACCAACCTGTCACTCACCAACGGCCTCGTCCGCGGCACGAATGCCAGCAACGCGCTGACCGTGCCGACCGGGGTGACCACGAATTGGATTACGACGTCGGCGAACGGCGCGACGGTCGCGGTCCCCACCGTCGTTCAGTCGGCCGCGTCGCTTACGATCGGCGGGCTCCACGACGAGACGCTGAACGCGACGCTCACGAACTCCGGCACGATCAACTACCAGCAGTCGACCGGGCCGAACAGTTCCGGGTTGTTCCTGGGGACGACCGGGCGGATCGACAACCAGGCGGGGGCGACGTTTCGCATCAACCCGGGCACCGGCACGACCATCTCCGGAGCGCTCCCGGCGGTGATCAACAATTCCGGCACTATCACGACGACCGGCACCGCGATCAACAACGTCACGGTGAATAACGCCGGGGTCGTCAACATCCAGAGCGGTCAGCTCAATATCGCCGGCGGCGGTGGCACGCACACCGGGTTGTTCGCCGTTTCCGGCGGCGCGAATCTGTCGTTCACGGCCGGCACGCAGACGTTCAACGCACCCGCGTCATTCAGCGGCGGCGGGAGCGTGAGCCTCACGAGCGGTACGATCGTGCTCAACACGCCAGTCTCGCTCCCCAATTTCAACCTGGCGGGTGGCGCCGTCACCGGGGCCGCGAATCTCACCCTCAACGGCGGCGGGACCTGGACGGCGGGGGCGATGCAGGGCACCGGGTCGACCGTCCTGCCGGCCGGCGTCGTGCTGACGATCTCCGGCAGCACGACGAAAAGCCTCTCGGGGCGGACGCTCAACGTCGGCGGCACGGTTAACCATACCGACGGCGGGCTCGACCTCGGGACCGGCGCGGTCATTGCCATTCAGCCGCAGGGCACTTACAACCTGGCGGCGGACGTGCCGTTCAGCGCGTCCGGCGGGACGATCCTGAACCAGGGGCGGTTCGTGAAGAGCAGCCCGAACGCCGGCGGCGGCACCAGCGCGATCAACCATAACTTCACCAACGCGGGGACCGTACAGGTCAACAGCGGGATCCTGTTCTTGCAGCAGAACTACATCCAGAACTCCGGCCAGACGATCGTCCTCCCGGGGGCCGGCCTGCGGGTCACGACGTTCCAACTCAACGGCGGCATCCTGGGCGGGACCGGCCCGATCAATGCCAACGTTACCGGCGGCGGCACCATCAGTCCCGGCACCTCGCCCGGTGCGCTGACGATCAACGGCAATGTCAATCTCTCTGGCGCCGTGGTCATGGAATGCAACGGCACCACGCCCGGCACGCTGTACGACCAGATGATCGTCAACGGCGGCGTCAATTTCAGCGGCACGACCCTGAGCGTCTCCGTCGGCTACGTCCCCGGCCCGGGCGACGGCTTCATCCTCGTGGTCAACGACGGGACCGACCCGATCTCCGGGACGTTCGCCGGGCTGGCGGAAGGGGCGACGATCAACCTCGCCGGCGTGGACTTCCACGTCAGCTATCACGGCGGCGACGGCAACGACGTCGCGCTGACCAGCCTCGCCGTGCCACCGCCTGGGGCTCTGACCAGCGTCAACGACGGGACCGCACAACGCTCCCGCGTGACCAGCATCCAAGTCACCTTCAGTACGCAGGTGACCTTCGCCGGCCCGCTGTCGAACGCCTTCCGCGTCAGCCGCACGGGCCCCGGCGGTCCCACCGGGGACGCGACAGTCTCGGTCGACCTGTCGCCGTCGACCGCGACCCAGACGATCGCCAAGCTGTCATTCTCCGGGCCGCTGGTCGAGTTCGGCTCGCTGATCGACGGCAATTACATGCTCACCGTTTTTTCGAGCCAGGTGTCCGCCGGCGGCAACGCGTTCGATGGCAACCTCGACGGCTCGCCGGGCGGCGACCTGACCCTCAACTTCTTCCGCCTTTACGGCGACGTGACCGGCGATCGGACGGTCAACGGGCTGGACCTGACCGCCTTCCGCGACGCGTTCGGGACCGTGTCCACCGACGCGGCTTTCGTCGCGGCGTTCGATTTCAACGGCGACGGGGCGATCAACGGCACCGACCTGAACCAGTTCCGCAACCGCTTCGGCGTCATCCTGCCGTAGTGTCTCCGGGCTCAAAACCGCGGCCAACCTTCGTCACCTCGTCCGGGATCGATATGACAACTGCGAGACCCACCGGGCGATGGGCCGGGAACATGGCCGTTCATCAGGAGTCGAGCGATAAGTCCGGTCGATTCAGCCGCCGCGAGCTTTTGCGCGTTGGCGGGGTCGGCGCGGTCGGGCTGAATCTCGCCGGATTGTTACACGTGGGTGCATCGGCGGCCCGCGGGGCGCCCGCGCCATCCGCGGCGCCGGTCAAGAACTGCATCCTGATCTTCTATTACGGCGGTCCGAGCCAGCTCGACACGTGGGACATGAAGCCGAACGCCCCGGCCGAGGTACGCGGCGCGTTCCGCCCCATCGCCACTTCCGTCGTCGGCGTGCAAATCTGCGAACATCTGCCGCATTGTGCCCGCATCATGCACAAGCTGGCGCTCATTCGCAGCCTGCACCACCCCATGCGGAACCACAACTCCGCGGCGGTCGAGGCGCTCTGCGGCCGGACGCCGTTGCGCGGCGACCTGGAACTGCTCGCCGACGACGCGAACAGTTTTCCGTGCTACGGCGCGATCGTCAGCCACCAAAGGCCCGGACCGCGCGACCTGCCGCCGCACGTGGCCCTGCCGCATGTCATGTACAACGTCGTCAAACTTCCCGGTCAAACCGCAGGCTATCTCGGCGCCGCCTACAATCCGTTCCACGTCACCGGCGACCCGAGCGATCCGAATTTCCGCGTCGCCGAGCTGGACCTGCCGACGAACCTGTCGCCGGACCGGCTCGAAAGCCGGCGGTCGCTGCTCGCGGCGCTCGACCGGCAGGCCACCCCGGCCGCGCGCGCCGGGCCGGAAGAGGCGATGGGCGTTTACCGCGAGCGGGCCATGGACTTTCTCCAGTCGAGGCGCCTTCGCGGGGCGTTCGACCTGTCGTGCGAACCCGATCGGGTCCGCGACCGTTACGGCCACCATAAGCTCGGGCAGAGCATGCTCCTCGCCCGGCGGCTCGTCGAGGCCGGAGTCCGC
>DATJGQ010000075.1:0-2311 GCA_035494815.1 Gemmataceae bacterium | reverse complement strand
CTCGAAGAGGATCGCGTCGGGCCGCCACCGGCGGTCGGCGTCGTCGATCAATTCGACGAGTTCGGGGGCCGTGACACGTCGCGCGGTCGCCTCCAGGCAGTGGATTTCGTTCGACATTGTCCGACCGAGCACGACCAGCGCCGACGCGTCCGCCCGCGCTTTCGTCGAGACCGCCGGGTCCACCGCGAGGAGAATCGACTCGGTCGGTTGCGATTCCGTCCAGAAGCGAACCCATGCGGCGCGGATCGGCACGTCTTCATCGGGCACGCAGACCAGCCGGTACGCCCGCGCGAAGGCGACCGCCCCGATCTCGCGTCGGCGCTGTTCGAGCCGCTCGCGTGGCCATTTCTCCGGCCAGACGGGCGTCAAGTCGTCGCCGACGGCGCGGCGGAAAAGGGCGTATTCGCCGTTGCGTTTCAGGTGCGAGTTCAGGTCGTCGGCGTGCCAGGGCGTGAACAGGTTCCACAGCCGGCCGTCCGGTTCGAGCAGGTTGACGAGGTTCTCGTGAAAGTACGCCCGCACCCGTTCGCGGTCGGCCCGCGAGCGAAGTGCTTTCACGTCCACGATGTCGTCGCAGACCAACAGGTCGGCCCGCGTCCCCGTGCTGCCCGCGCCAACCCCGACCGCGGCGACGCTCGGGCCGATGATCTGGGCCGGGCGTGCGACCGTAAAACCGGTTGCCTCCCACGGCTTCGCGGGCCGCAACTGCGGAAAGACCAGCCGGAGTCGGCGGTTCGACTGAATTGCATCGCGCAGAAATCGTCCGCGCTCGGCCGCGAGGGACTCGGTCGCACAGACGATGCGCACGCGGAGTGCCAGATTACGCCCCAGTTCCCACAGCAGGCGAAGGCAAACTTGCACGCTCTTACCGTGGTCGCGGGGAAGCTCGACGAGCGCCCGCGGTTGGCCACTCAGAAACGCCTGCAGGTCGCGGTGGATCGCCGCCGGGCGGAGCGGATGTCCGCCCGGATCGGTAAAGCAGAATGCGGCGAACAACACCGGGTCGTGCCGGCTGCGGCGCGCCAGTTCACTGAGAAGTCTTTTGACCTTCGCCACTCGTGAGAAGGGGCCGGACAGAATCGAGGAGTGCAAGGAGTTCGGCATCCGTCATCTCAATAATGGCCGTGAGCATGGGATCGGCAGCGCGGCGGCCGTCCCCCTCGTCCGCCGGGAGCGCGCGAGCCAGTAAGCCGGCCAATGCCTTCGCGGCCGTTTCCCGCGACTTGTCGTCCTCCGATCGGAGCATTTCCCGGAGCGTCTGCAGGCCTTCCGCCCCACCTTCGGCGAGCCGTTCGCGGGCGGCCGTCGCGAACGCCTGCCGCCAGAGGTCCGCGTGCTTATGCGGCCACCGCCGGCACGTGGCGGCCGACCGGCCGAGAGCGGCGGCGACGTTATTCCAGGAGGCCCCGCTCGCGCGCAACTCGGCGGCACGGGCCAGCAGACGCGCCAGGTCGGCGCGGGTGAGATTCATCTGAATTCGTCGGGATTGGAGTTTGTAGATATGGTCAACGCGACGAACGGTCGACGGGCGGACAGTGCAACCATAGGGTCCTTCCCGGTTCGCGTCAAATCCTCAACCGCCAGCGACATCGCCCAGTCGACGGCCTCTTAGTCGCTCGTACTCCTCTCGGTCGATCGGCCGGAAGCGTACGTGGTCGCCGGTCCGCAACGGAAAATAGCCGTCCGCGAGGTTGACCATTTCCAGTGGCGTGCGGCCGATCAGGTTCCAGCCGCCGGGGCGGGCGAGCGGATACAGCCCCGTCTGTCGGCCCGTGAGTCCCACGCTGCCCGGCTCGACCCGCGGCCGCGGCGCGGGCAATCGAGGAACCCCCGACAACTCGGCCGGCAAATAGCCGAGGTACGGGAAGCCCGGACAGAAGCCGATGGCATACACCGTGTACTCCGCCGCGGAGTGACGGGCGATCACGTCCGCCAGTGCGAGTTTCGTGTGTTCGGCGACCCGCTCGAGGTCCGGGCCGAACTCGTAGCAGCACGGGATGACGACCGATCGCCCCGCCGCGACCACCGGAATTGCCTTCACATCGAGACTGCGCAGCCACGCTGAGGCCCGGGCGAACTGCAATTGTCGCGGGTCGAAAAAGACCGCGACGCTTGCGTATGCCTGGACGACGTCCAGTCGGCCGGGAACAACGCCGATTCGCGCCGCCGCGGCGAGGCGGCTCGCGGCGGCCTCGTCCGACAAATGAACCAGTGCGGCGGTGTCCCCTAGCGGTACGATGGGAAGCATACGGATAGTTTAGGCCGAATCAGAGCCGCGACCGTCAGGAGCGGGGCGCCCACACAATTTGTC
>DATJGQ010000074.1:0-7075 GCA_035494815.1 Gemmataceae bacterium | reverse complement strand
TCACGGTCGCGGCTCTGATTACGGTCGCGGCTCTGATTAGGGTTCGAGCGGCACCCACTCGAGGACGTCGAACCGCGCGTGCGGCGACGTGGCGGGCTGCGGCGCCAACTCCTGGTACGACATCCGGCACAGGTCGAGCATCTTCTGGAACTCGGACTGACTGATGCCGGCCTGTTCGCGGCAGAACGTCATTTCCGTCCGCGTGTCGGTGCGGACGACCGCCAAGTGCGGCAAAGCCTTCCTGGCCAGGTCGCCGATCGCCTTGCCCTCGTCGCTGTTGGGGACGAGCAGATAGGCGGCGTGGCCTTCCATCGCGTTGGCGCTGACTTGCGGGGCGGCCAGCTCGTGGAGCTTGCGGCATTCGTCGGCGACGTCGTGGCCCTGCGCCCGCGCGGCGGAGAACTGGACCTGGGCGACGTCGGTGATCGGCAGGATGTCGCCGAGGAATTGGGCGGCGTTTTCGATCAGCGGGCTGCCCATGTACTTGGTCAGGTTCATGTTGCCCGTACACGCCGAGACCAGGTTGCCGAGCGGGGCCAGCACGCTGTCCTGCAGTTGCTGGTCGAGCTGGAACCAGTGGTCGTTCTGCAGCGAATCCACGAATTGCGCCGCGGACTCCTCCAAGGTCGCCACGCCGCCGGGCAACACAACTTCGACCGTGCTCGTGCTCTGGACCGAATGCCAGAACGGGTCGTGATACCCGGTCGGCGAGGTCGCGGGCGAGTGTTCGTCGAGCGGCGGCAGGTCGTCCAGCTCCGGCGTTGCGAGGACCTGCTGGAGCGCTTTGAGTCGTTGCCGCGTGAAGCTCAAGTCGTTGAGCCGGTCCTCGCACTGGCCGCCCAGGAATTTGAAGAACTGAAGCACCGACTCCATGAGGTCCTGGAGGACCCGTTGGCGAGCGAACTGGCCGAGGGATTGCATGAAGTTGCGGACAGCCCGCTGCTTGCCGCCGCCGAAGAGCGAGAACCCGCCGCCCTGGCACTGCATCAGTGAGCCCTGCAATTCTTCACGGGTCTTCTTGACCACCTCGTATTGTTTCTCGATCCGCTTCCGCTGTGCCGCGCCCGCGGCGGCACAGAACTCGCCCAGGCAGGCCATCGCCGCCTCGGCGTTGGCGAGTCGATGACCGGGCAGGGTCAGCACCGGCATGACCTCGGCGGTGAGCTTCTTGTTCCACTCCTCGGCGAGCTGTTTGGCGGCCAACTGCAGGCCGCGATAGAAGCGGCTCTTCTTCCAGGTCGTATCCGGGTCTAAGCCGCTGCCCGCGCCGGCGAACTCTTTGACCTTCTCGAGTGCGGCG
This sequence comes from Gemmataceae bacterium, assembly GCA_035494815.1. GTDB lineage: Bacteria > Planctomycetota > Planctomycetia > Gemmatales > Gemmataceae > DATJGQ01. The sequence goes on along the minus strand of DATJGQ010000074.1, from coordinate 5,775 downwards.
GCGGTCCAGGGGGCGATCTCTTCGGCCGTGGCCGCCTGGGCCTCCAAGCTCGCCATGAAGCGGTCGGTCGTCTGTCGCGGCGAGGCGTCGCCGGGGGAGGCGGAGGTGGCGTCGATCGCTTCCAAAAGCGCGTCCGGGTTGAGGCCGGCGTCGGCGGTGGCATGGGCGGCCGCGTCCTGTGCGGCTTGCGGGTCGGTCGGGCCTTCGCTCGACCGCCAGGCTTCCAGAATGCGGACGCAAGCGAGCCGGGCGGCAACTCGCAGGAGCAGCCCACGCGGGTACCACGACGTTGACGCGCCGTAGCTGCGGAATGGGACCGAGTTCCCCGGATAAGGCTTATGACGCTGTCGCTCCAGTTCCGGGCCGAGCGGCGTGGCGATCTCCTGCGCGAGCACCGTCCCGAGATGAGCGAGAGTCTCGCGCATGCCGGCGGGGGTGCGTTCGTTGCGGATCGAGAGGTAGACGGCGTCGAACGGCGGCCGCGGGTCCTGCATCTGTGGGCCGTCGCTGCCGTATTGGGCGTTGAACGACACGCCCTCGTCGGTGAAGTGGTTCAGTTCCGTAAGGGTGGCGTACAGGTTCGACTGGTCGGATTGCGGCGTGGCCGGGTCGAACGGCGTGCCGCAATAGACGTGCGCGATCATCGGCGCTTCGCCGACGTTGATCTGGTCGAGCGTCCGGCGGATCGCAAAGGCCAGATCGATGAGCAGTCCGCTGATCCCTTCGGTCGCCCCGAGCAGAACCATGATCCGCGGCACGGCGGTGCCGGCTTTGAGCTTGGTCGCTTCGGCGCTTTCCGTGATCGCCTCCGGCCGCATGGCCGCGAGGAGTTCACGGCGGAGGCGGGAGTGGAACCGGAGGAAGTTGTCGCAGAACGCCAGCCGGCCGAGCGCGCGGCTGCCTTGCGGCTGCAGCGACCGCGGGATGCTGTAGAGCTTCTCCCGCGGCAGCCATTCGAGCAGGTGGTCGAGCATCCGTCGACGGTAATTCGAAACCGGCTGCAGCGGCAGCGGGAAGACCTCGGCCGAGGACAGCGCGACCTCGCTCGTCCCGGCCGTGGCCTTTTGCACGGCCTCGGGGTCGGCGTCCAGGTACAAGTAACGGAACGACGGAATGTGTTCGAGGTTGCCGAAACGGTCCAACAGCCGGCAGCGCACGCCGAGCAGCGCCTGCCGGCCGAACGAGCCGACGCCGATGACGAGCGTCGGGCGGAGCGGGCCGTCGACGGCGGCCAGATTCGGCGGCAGGGCCAGATCGATAACCGGCTTCGTCGGGGCGAGCCGCGGGCCCTGCTTCGGGACGACGATCTCCGGCCGTGTCGGCCGGGCGACTTTCGGCGCCTGCGACTTGGGGATCTGCGCCGTCGCCGGCAGGTCGTTCATCTCCTTTTCGGCCTGCGGGTCGATGATCGGGATCGGCGAGGAGGTCTGCCCGAGATCGGCTTCCTCGCTGAGATCGACCTCGGTCACGGGCGGCGGCGGCCCGCCCGGCGAGACGGCCCGCAGGAACGACGCACAGTTCGGGAAGCGGTGTTCCGGGTCCTTCGCCAGCGCCCGCGCGACGATCGGCCGGTCCGGCGGCGGCAGCGGCGCCAGATCCGGCGGCTCGGTCATGTGCTGCAGGGCGATCTGGCGAACGTTCTTCCCGTGGAACGGCCGCTTGCCCGTCAGCAACTCCATGTAGACGATCGCGAGGCTGTATTGGTCGCAATGCCGCGACAACTTGCCGCCGAACGTTTCCGGCGCGGCGTAGATCGGCGTCACCCCGCCCATGACGCCCGCGGAACTCGGCCGGTCGAGGTTCTTGACCAGGCCGAAGTCGGCGACCTTGACGCGATCGGCGATGACGAACAGGTTGCGCGGCTTGACGTCGAGGTGCTGCAGGCTGAAGTGGCCGTTCAGGTAGTCGAGGGCGTCGGCCGCGTCGGTCAGGTAGCGGATCAGTTCGGGGCGCGGGATGCCGACCTGCCCCTTGGACTGGTATTCGACGATGACGTCGTGCAGGCTCTTATCCGCCAACTCCATGACGATGGCGATTTCGCCCTCGACGACCTCGATCCGGTCCATCGACAGGACGAATGGGTGGCGGACCTCTTTGATTCGTTGGAGGGCCTTATATTCCTGGTCGGCGCGGGCCGCGTCGGCCTCTTCGGATTCGAGGTTGCCGTAGACGAACTTGATGGCTTTGAAGATGCCGCCGGGCGCAACGCACTTCCAAACCTCGCCGAAGCCACCGGCTCCGAGGGGTTCGATGAGTCGATAACCTGGGATCGGCTCGGCGTCGGGCTCTCGTAGCCAACTCATGAGCGGTCTCGATCCACGCGGTCGGCGCCTGGCAATCCGACGAACGGGACGCCCGATCCGTGGCAAACGGGGTAGGCAGCCGTCGAGACCGAATGACGGACCAAGCCCCGGGACGAATCATGGGTCGTCTGAATCGATTGTAGTTCATGACTGCAGTTCGTGCGGGGCGGGAACCGGTAAACCGGTCCGGGCGTAACGTCTGGACGAGTCGGCCTTATCAGCTGCGGCGACGGCACAAATCGGAACGGGCATGCGATCGGCGTAGATGGCGTCGTCACGTTACAAGACAGATCGAGAGCAACGGTCACAAACCCAACTCGGACAAGGGTCTGTGCGCGAGATTTACTCAAGTTCGATTGCGGCGGCCCAGTGATCGGGGCTAGTGTGAGATCGCAGAAACGATTTGAGGTGCGACGCGACGTTTCAACGTGAGGTCTCGCATGGCAGCCAGTCTCAATCGCCAAATTGCGGCCGGGGTTATGGGGATCGCCCTATTGGCCGCGACGGGATGTGCGAGCTGCCATAAGCGGCAGCCGTCCTGTCCGGCACCGTGCCCAACGGGTGGCGGGTGCTGCCCGGAATCGGGCCCACTGATCGGCGGGCCAGTGGCACCGGTGGGGGTGCCGCCCGTGACGCCGGTCCCGGGTGGGCCGCCGCCGGCGACGGCGTTCAGTATGTCCCCGGGCAGGTCTCCGGGGTGCTGCGGCGGCGGAATGCTGCCGTAAGCGAGGAGTCAGGATTCGGGGGTCAGATTTCGACGAGAGGGCGTCGGGTCTGACTCCCGAATTCCTGGTCTAGCCCGACTTCTTTGCCCGCGTAGGACGGCCGTCGCGCGCCGTCTGGACGGCACGGAACGGCCGTCCTGCGGAAACCGCCATTTCGCGTCAGCCAATTCCTCTTTCGCAGGGCGGACAGGGCCTACGGTTTCCGCCGTTCGCCGATCGTTTTTCTCAGCACTTCGTTGAACGCCCATCGAGCCGGGGAATACTTTCCGTGGTCCGCGACGGCCGCCCGCGCGTGGACCAGTGGCTGACGAACATCACGAGACACCCCCGCCGCTGGGACCCAGGAATCAGAAGTCAGGAGTCCGGAGTCAGGAGTCAGGAGTCAGATCGTGTTCGGCTGACCCCTGACTCCTGACTCCTGGCTCCTGACTCGTGAATTCGGCCCCGCCCCAGGGGAAAGGAGACCCACATGTTTGGACGCAAATCAATCGCCCTGGGGATGATGTTGGTGACGCAACTCTTGAGCGGCTGCTGGTGTTGCCATCGGCCGTTCTTCTGCTGCGGCGGCCGTTTCTACGCGCCGATGGGAGACTGCTCGAGCTGCTACCAGCCGAACGGCGGGGCGGTACAGACGTACCCGACGATCCCGGTGGCGCCGATGAATTACATGCGGACGCCGTCGATGCCGAACGCGGTGCCGGCGCCCACCAACACGGCGCCGGGGACCATCCCGTCGTTCCCGGCGTCGACAGCGGGCACGTTCACGAGCCTGCCGGTCCGCTAGGCTTCGCGTGCTTGCGGTCCCAGGTTTCTTCCGCGGAACTGCGGCGTAAGTAGAGCGGCTCGCACCGCCACGGGTCGTGTCGCTCGCCGCGGTCATATCGCGCGAGGCCGGCGAGCAATAGACCGCGCAGGTCGGCGTCGCGCTCGGCCGCGGGGACGATGCGCACCTCGGGAGGTAGTTCGGACTCGACGAGCCCGAGTCCCGGACCGCTCACAAGGATGTCTGGGCCGAGACTGCGTAGCCAATCGTCCTTCGACACGATGCGGAGTTCGGTGACAGGAGCCCAACCGGCGTCCGCCGATCCGGAGAAGCGTTGGCCATAGAGCAGGCCCCGCAGACCGTCGCTGACGACGTCGAGGGCGGCCGCCGACGGAACGGAACCGGCCGCGATGGCGGCGAACGTTTCTACCGCGAGGAAGTCACACTTCACGGCGTAAGCGAGCGCCTTCGCGGCCATCACGCCGACGCGCAAGCCGGTATAACTGCCAGGCCCGACGCTAACGAAAACGGCGGACAGATCGCGCGCGGACCAGCCGGCATCCTCGAGCACCGACTTGATGGCGGGGGCCAGGTCCCGGGCGTGCGTCCGCGCCGGATCGAGTTCGCGGCGCGCAATCAGGTCGCGGCCGGTGGCCGCGCCGACCTGCCCGCGACGGCCGGACGTCTCGATCAGTAAGATGCGCGGTGGCGGCACGGTCACAGCCAGATCGATTCTTCGGGGCGGATTCTTCTGTAGCTGGCCTCTGCGAGGCCGGCCTCACAGCGGCCAGCTACAGAAGAGTATAGGCGGGTCGGCGCGTTGACGCTTCAGTCCGCCGCCCCTATGATTCGCGCTCACACGTCAACCCGCGAGGACCGCGATGAGCGCGACCACGGGCACGGTTCATATCGACGGCGCGGCGCGGGGCAACCCGGGCCCGGCGGCGTGGGCGTTCGTCCTCGCCCGACCGGACGGCCGCGTCGAAGAAAAAGCGGAAACCCTCGGCACCGCCACGAATAACGTCGCCGAATACACCGCCCTCGTCGAAGCGCTCGACTACGCGCAACAGCTCGGGCTGCGGCGGCTCGACGTGTTCAGCGACAGCGAACTGCTCGTCAAGCAGATCAACGGCGAGTACCGAGTCAAAAACCCCGACCTGAAGCAGTTATACGACGAAGCCCGCGACCTGATGCGGAACTTCGACGGGGTCAAATTCACGCACGTCCGGCGCGAATTCAATCGTCGCGCGGACGAGCTGTGCAACGAGCGACTCGACGGACAGGCGAAGGCATCGAAGGCCGCCGGGAAGACGGCGGCGCCGGCCAAGTCGCGCCAGTCTGCGGGTGTGAACTTAAGAGAACGCGTGGACGAGGACGCGGTGACGTCCTTGCGGACCGCCGCGCAGGCGTGGCGGGCCGGCGCCTCCTTACCGACGCCGGAACAGGTGTGGGACCAGCTGTGGTCCATCCTAGAGGAAGCCGGCGTGCTCAAGTCCAAGCGCGGCGCGCGCTAGCGGCGGAATCACGAAAGCACGAAATTACGAAAAAGAAATGCGCGAAATCTTTTTCGTGTTTTCGTAATTTCGTGCTTTCGTGTTTCCGCCGCATTTCGGCGACGCTAGAACAGCCAGCGCTTCACATCGAGATAAATCACGAACAACATTAGCGAGCCGATCAGCACCAACCCTAAAAACGTCGCGGCGAACCGGAGTTGTTCCGGCATCGGCCGGCCCCGCAGACGCTCGTAGATCAAAAAGACCATGTGCCCGCCGTCCAGCACGGGGATCGGCAAGAAGTTGATGACGGCCAGGTTCACGCTGATCATGCCCAAAAACAGGATCAGCCGGTCCATGCTTTCGCCGGCGATGTCGTAGGAGACGACCGCGATCGTCAGCGGACCGCTGGCGTTCTTCGGGAACGAGATCTGCCCCTTCGCCATCGCGAGCAAGTTCTGGTAGATGTCACGGATCAGCTTCTTCTCGCG
>DATJGQ010000073.1:0-4354 GCA_035494815.1 Gemmataceae bacterium | reverse complement strand
AGTGGTTGTCAACGCCGGACAGGCAAACGTTGTTCAACGCTCGATGGTGACATCGGTGACAGTTTCGTTCCCAGGGTTCGTGACTTTCGTTGGTCCACCGGTGTCCACCTTTCGGCTAACTCGGACTGGGCCGGGGGCGACGGGCAATGTGACGCTGACCGTGGACCTTTCCGGGTCGACAGCGACGCAGACCGTTGCACGGCTGACCTTCTCCGGGCCGCTCACGGAGGGGCCGAACTCGCTCATCGATGGCAACTACACGCTGACAATTCTCAACAGTCAGGTGAACGGTGGCGTACTCGGCGGGGACGATGTCTCCAGCCTGTTCCGCCTGTTCGGCGACGTGAACGGCGATCGGGCGGTCAACGGCCTGGACCTGACCGCGTTCCGCAATGCCTTCGGGGCCACCTCCGCTGACGCCGGTTACGTCTCGTTCCTGGACTTCAACGGCGACGGCGCGATCAATGGGACGGACTTGGCCCAGTTCCGCAGCCGCTTCGGCGTCATTCTGCCTTAGCAGTTGTCAGTGGCCAGTTATCAGTTGTCAGCAAACGCTAGGAGAGCGCTGAGTGTTCGCTGACAACTGACAACTGATATGGCCGAACGTGCACGGCCGGTTCACATAATACGAGGTCACCATGTGGCCGAAGAAACCGCACCGGCGAGACTCGCCGCTCGCACTCGTACGACTGGAAGACCGGACGCTGCCGGCGAGCACGATCACTGTCGCCGTGGGAGTCAACGGCAGCGGCAGCCTCGACGGGTTTCTATTTGACACTACGCCCGGCGTTATCACCGTCTCCGACGGCGGCGGCAGCGGGGGAACGCTCTCGACCGGGGCGCTGGCGGCGGTCGCGGTGGGCACTAACATCAGCGTGGACTCGCAAGCCGGCATCACCTTCAACGAACTGGGCGGCACTTTGACCTTGCCGACCGGCCCGGGCGGGACCGTCGCGTTCAACTCCGGCACCGGCCCGCTGAACTTCGCCAACATCGGCAACACGCTGGCGACGAGCGGCGCACGCATCAGCCTGACCGCTGGCGGCGGTTTGATCGCCTGTAACCTGAGCCGCGGCGCCAGTGTATTGCTCACTTCCGCGACCGGCTCCGTGACCGGCAACCTTATCCAGAGCAGCGGACAACTGACGCTGTCGGCCGCCAGCGGCATTACGGTGTACTCGCAGGCGGGGAGCGTCCAGGCGAGCAACAGCACGTCGGGGAATATCAACATCGTGCAGACGGGCGGGCCTGCGCAACCGCTCACGACGGCGGGGACCGGCCTCCGGAATGACGCCCCCGAGGGGATGTTGGTCCTGGAGAACCTCGCCGACGCGATCACTGTCGCTGCCGGGTCGCCGTTGCATAGCAACAACGGTGCCATCATCCTCGCCGGCCAGGACCTCAACATCGCCGGGACGATCATGAGCGGCACGGCCACGACGAATCTGAGCAACTTCGGCGGCCAGCCGATCGACCTGGGGACCAACACCGCCGGCAAACTCGGGCTGACGCAGGCGGAACTGAACAACGTCACGGCGGGGATCTTGCAGGTCGGCAGTTCGAACACGGGCGCCATCACCGTTAGCGCTCCGGTGTCCGCGACTCCGGGCTGGAACACTCTCGCCATCGTGGGCAGCGCAATCGCCAGCGCGGGGACCGGATCGCTGACCGTCGGCAATGTCGGTCTGGTCTCGTCGGGGGCGGTCTCGTTGCCGGCGGCCAACTCCGTCACCACGCTGGCCGCGATGTCGCGGGGAGCGCTGACCTTCGCGGATAACATCCCACTGACCATCGGGACCGTCAACGGGACGGTCGGCGTGAGCACGTCCGGGGCCGATGCGACCATCGTCGCCGACGCGGTGGACGTGCAGCAGGTTCTAAACGTGCAGCCTCAGCTAAACTCAGGCACCGGGATCCTGACCTTGCGCCCATTGAGCACGAGCGTCAGTGTCGATCTGGGCGGCTCGGATTCGCCGGCCGCTCTGGGCCTGTCGGACGCGGAGTTGGGCCGCATCACGGCGAACATCCTCCGCGTGGGGGGGACGGTGACCGGGGCGGTCACCGTCAGCAGCCCGGTCACCCGACACGCCGGCTACCGGACGTTGTCGCTCTTGACCGGGAGCAGCATATCGCAAACGGCGGCCCTGGGTGTGGCCAACCTGGCGGTGACGGCCCCGGGCGGCGTCGTCCTCACCAATGCGGGCAACGACGTGGACGTCCTGGCCGCCAAAGTCACCGGCGCCGGTCAGGTGTCGTACACGGACTCGACCGGCTTCGCCGTCGGCGTCCTGGACGGCGTGATCGGGGTGAGCACGGTCTCGGGCGCGGTGACGCTCAACTCCGGCGGCGGGATCACGGGCGGCAGCGGCGGTACCACGACGAACGTCGCCGCCCCGACCGCTGCCGTGAGCGCGGCCACCAGCATCGACCTCAACACCGACGTGAACACACTGACCGCCCAACTGTCGGGGACGGGCGTCATCGCCCTCACCGAAGCGGCCACGGCGACCGTCAACCTGCTCACCGCCGGCACGGGGGTGATCACGCTCGACGGCGGCACTTTCCTCATGGGCAATAACAACATGATCGGCGCCGGTAACACCGTCAACGTCGCCGGCGGGACTCTGGACCTGCAAGGGTTTACCCAGAGCGTGGCCGGCGTCCAACTGACGGGCGGCACCATCGCCGGCTCAGGCACGCTGTTCAGCGCCACTGCCTTCGACGTCCGCAGCGGCACGGTCGCGGCCAGGCTCGGCGGCAGCGCCAGCGTCGGGCTGATCAAGAGCACGGCCGGGACCGTCACTCTAACCAGCGCGAACACGTACGCCGGCGCGACGTTCGTCAACGGCGGGACGTTGCTGATCAACGGCACCCAGGCGGCCGGCAGCGCGGTCAACGTCGCCAGCGGCGGCACACTCGGCGGCACGGGGACCGTTCCCGGCCAGGTCACGGTCCACACCGGCGGCACGCTCGCCCCAGGCGCAGGCCCCGGTATCCTGAACGCGGGGAATCTGGTACTCGCCGGCGGAAGTAACTTCGGCGTAGACTTGAATAGCCCTTACACCGCGGCCGGCACGGATTACGACCAGGTCAACGTCATCGGCCCAGTCGGGCTCAATTCGCCGACGCTCAACTTGGTCGGCGGCGCGGCGGTGGTAGCGCCGGGACAGGTGCTGACGATCATCGCCAATGACGGGACCGACCCCGTGAGTGGCACGTTCGCCGGGTTGCCGCAGGGCGGCATGATCGTCCACGGGGCGTTCGCGTCCACGATCAGCTACACGGGCGGCGACGGCAACGACGTCACCCTGACCACCGTGCCCCTGCCGCCCGCGGTCGTGCAGTCGGTCGCGATCGATAGCGGCGTCGCCCAGCGGTCCGTGATCCGGAGCATCACGGTGACTTTCGACAGGTTGGTCAGTTTCACCGGTTCGCCCGAAGCCGCGTTTCGCCTGACGCGCACAGGCCCGAGCGGGGCGACGGGAAACGTGACCTTGGCCACGGATTTCTCCGGCTCGACGGCGACGCAGACGGTCGTCAGGCTCACCTTCTCCGGCGCACTCACCAATCCCTGGGGGAAGACAACGACGTTGAGCGACGGCAACTACACGCTGACGGTGTTCAGCGCCCAGATCCAGAATGGAGTCCAAGGCGGTGACAACGTGACCTCGTTCTTTCGCCTGTTCGGCGACATCAACGGCGATCGGGCGGTCAACGGCCTGGACCTGACCGCGTTCCGCAATTCGTTTGGCAGTGAGCCCCTAGATCCTCCTTACGCGCCGTACTTCGACTTCAACGGGGACGGCGCTGTGAATGGACTGGACCTGACGGCGTTCCGTATGTACTTCGGCGTCATCCTGCCGTAACAGTTGTCGTTGCCGGTTGCCAGTAAAGTCCCGATTTTTTTCGCTGGCAACTCCCCCTGAAAACCGACAGCGCCTTTCGACTTGCCGGTTCGCCGGGTTGCGTTAGCATGGAGTTTCTGACGTCAAGCGGGTCGCCCAGAGCGTTGGGTAGCGAGTTCGCGACATTTTTCAGACCTGGTCTGAGCCGTCGCCCGTCCCCCCGTCTGTTCGGCAGTAACCCACCCGGCCGTCCGGTTCGCGCTCTGCTGCGCATCGCGGCCAAACCGTCTGACGAGAAATGAACCGGGGGTCGCTCATGAAGTCGAAGCCGTCACGTCGGCGGACACCGGCGCTATCGGTCGTGCGTTTGGAAAACCGCAACCTGCCGGCGAGCACGATCACGGTCATGCCCGGGGCGAACGGCAGCGGCAGCCTCGACGGCTTTCTCTTCGACACCACGCCGGGCGTCATCGCCGCGGTCGACGGCGACGGCAACCCCGGCATGCTGT
>DATJGQ010000072.1:0-5174 GCA_035494815.1 Gemmataceae bacterium | reverse complement strand
CGTCCACCAGGTGACGTTATGCCCGCGCCGGTGCAGCAGGTCGGCGAGTATACCGGCGCGCAACAGCCGGTCGGTCCCACCGTCCGTGGGCAGCGGCTCGCCGACGGTCACCAGCCAGACGCGCATGACTACTCGATCACGGCGAACGACACGTACGGGTCGAACGCCAATCGCTCCAGCCGCAGCCGGCCGAGCCCCAGAGTGTCGATCAGGGCGAGCGTCTCGCCCGGCCAGGCCGGGTTGTCCAATTCGTCGAAGGCGATCACCGCCCCGCGGGGCATCCGCGGCACGAAGTGCTCTATCGCCGCCTTCGTCGGCTCGTACAGGTCGAAATCGAGAAACAGCAGGCCGACGACCAGGTGCGGATAATCGGCGACGAACTGCGGGATCGTCCGGCCGGCGTCGCCCTTCACCAGATGCACCTTCGGCACGTGACCGAGGAATCGGTTGAGGTCAAACGCACGGATGAGACTCTGAAGTTCGCCGTAGCTGTCCGCCCGCAGCTCGCCCGCCCGCGCGGGACGGAAGCGGCTCTGGTCCTTCTCGCCGACGGCCGGGAACCCTTCGAACGAGTCGAACCCATAAACCTGCCGCGTCAGGTTGTTCGGCTCGAGGACGGCGCTCAGGTTCGCCCAGGTCATGAGCCCTGCCCCGCGATAGACGCCGCACTCGACGATCGACCCTTTCACGCCGAGCACCCGCTTGAAGATTTCGTAACGGGCGAGGAGGCGCGTCAGATCTTGTCGGCGGAGGTACTTGGCGACGTGCGAGAGCTTTTGGGCCGTGGTGTCAGGAGACTGCTCGAACAACTCGGCGTAGAGGGCGGCCGCCTCGCGCTCCGCGTCGTTCCGGAGGAAACCCTCGGCGCCGGGCGTGTTGGCGGCGGTCATGGCGCGGTCGTCGGCGTCGCGACCTGTGCCGGTTTCCGGAACAGGCTCACGAACGTCATGGCTATGATTTTGAGGTCGACGGCCAGGGAATGGTGGCGGACGTAGTCCAGGCCGAGCCGTGTCTTTTCCGGGGCGATCAGTTCCAGGTACGCCTTGTCCGGGTCAGGATAGCCGCGGAGGATTTCGCCCTCGTTGCGGAAACGGATGGACGCGTAATCGGTGACGCCGGGACGGACGTCGAGCAGCTTTCGCTCCTCGGGCGTGTACAAGTCTACCGCCCAGGCGACCTGCGGCCGCGGGCCGACGACGCTCATATCGCCGGCGAGGACGTTGATGAACTGCGGCAGTTCGTCGAGCTTGTATTTCCGCAGGAACCGGCCGATCTTTGTGACCCGCGGGTCATCCTCGGCCGTCGAGGAAGCGCCTTTCTTGTCCGCGTCTACGACCATGGAGCGAAACTTGTAGATGCGAAACCGCCGGCCGCCGAGGCCCACCCGCTCGCCGCGATAGAACGCCGGCCCCGGCGAGCCGATCTTGATCAGCGCCGCGACGGCCAGCAGGAACGGGCCGAGCAGGATCAGCACGGCCAGCGAAAACAGGATGTCGAAAAGTCTCTTCCCCATCACCGGTAAAACCGCCGCACGCAGTCGGCGACGTAGCAGACCTCGTCGTCGGTCAGTTCGGCATACATCGGCAGCATCAGCACGCGACCGAACAGCCGGTCAGTCTTCGGCAGGTCAAACTTCAGGTCGAGGGCGGCGAACTGGTGCACGGCCTTGCCCGACCATGGCAACATCGTCTCGACGCCCTTGGCTTTCAGGTGAGATACCAGCGCGTCGCGGTTCTCGGCTTCAATCTCGTAGTTCTGGTAGACGTTGTGAAACCGCGGGTCGCGGTCGGGTGCGGGCGGGAGGACCACGTTGCCGCAGCGAGACAACTCCTGCGTATACAGCCGGGCGATCGCCCGTCGCCGCTCGAGCCACGCCGGCAACTTTTTGAGTTTCAAGTCCAGGATGGCGGCGTGGAGGTTGTCGATGCGGCAGTTGAACGACCACTCCACGATTTCGCCGTCCGAGGCGCGGCGGCCGTGGTTGCGCGTCAGGCGGACGCGATCGGCGATGGCCGGGTCATCAGTAATGACCGCCCCGGCGTCGCCGAACGCGCCAAGAAGCTTCGCCGGATAAAAGCTAAAGCAGCCGGCCATGCCGAACGTGCCGGCCGGTTTGCCGTCCACGGTCGCCCCGAGTGCCTGCGCGGAGTCCTCGACGATCACAAGATGATGCTTCTCGGCGATGTGTTTAATTCGGGGCAGGTCGCAGCAGCGGCCGTTGAGGCTGACCGGCACGATCGCCCTGGTCCGCGGCGTGATCGCGGCCTCGATCGCGTCCGGATCGATGTTGTGATCGTCGCCGACGTCGACCAGGACGGGCGTCGCCCCGGCCTTGACGAGCATGCTGATCGTGGCGACGAACGTGTGCGCCGTCGTGATCACCTCGTCGCCGGGGCCGATGTCGGCGGCGCGGTAGGCGAGGTACAAAGCTTCGGTGCAATTGCCGACGCCGACGGCGTAACGAGTGCCGCAAAAGGTGGCGAGGTTCGTCTCAAAATCGTCGGTCTGCTTGCGGAGGATCAGGTCGCCGCGCGACAGGACGTCGCGCACCGTGTCCATCACCTCCGCTTCCATGTTGCGGAAGTGCAGCGGGTAGTTGATGTACTTGACCTTCCAGTTCATCGACTCACTCCGCGGAATGGACGGCCGGCACACGGTCGAGCGCCCGAAGGACCGCAGCGCAGACGCCCTCGGCGTCCAGGCCGTGGTGCTTGAGCAGATGCTGCTGGTCGCCGACTTCCTTGGTGAAAGTGTGTGGCAATCCGAGCCGCGTCAGGCGGGCGGCCGGCACCGCTTCGGCGAGCACTTCCGCCACCGCCCCGCCCAGTCCCCCTTTGGCGCTGTGCTCCTCGAGCGTTATGACTGCGGCGGTCTCGCGGGCCGCTGCAAGGACCGCCACCTCGTCGAGCGGCTGAATGGTATGCATACTCACCACGCGGGCCCGGATGCCGCGGGTCTCGAGAATCTCGGCCGATCGCATGGCCGTATGCAACATGCCGCCGGTGGAAATCAGGGTAACGTCATCGCCGGAACGAACCGTTAATGCCTGTCCGAGTCGAAACCGGATCGGGCCGCGATGCACGACCGGCTCCCCCGCGCGTCCGAGCCGCAAGTACGCGGGGCCCGGCGTGTGCGCCAGCGCCCGGACGGCCGCCGCCGTTTCGACCGGATCCCCCGGCGCGACGACCGTCATCTCCGGCAACAGCCGCATCACGCCGATGTCCTCGGTCGCGTGGTGCGACGAGCCGAGCGAGCCGTACGCCAACCCGCCGCCGACGGAGACGACCTTGACGTTAGCCCGATGGTAGCAGATGTCGTTCCGGATCTGCTCGTAACACCGCAGCGTCGGGAAGTTGGCGATCGAGTAGGTGAACACGGTCCGGCCGCACAGGGCGAGGCCCGCGGCCAGGCCGGTCATGTTCTGTTCGGCCACGCCAGCGTTCAGATACTGCCGGGGGAACCGTTTGGCGAAGTCGAGGACGACGCCGAACCCGAGGTCGCCGACGACGAGCGTGACCCGCGGGTCCTCGGCGGCCAATTCCGTCAGGGCGTGGATGAACGCGGTCCTCACGGCCGCTCCCCCAGCTCGGCGAGGGCGGCGGTGAACTCGTCGCCGGCCGGCGTGCGGTAGTGCCAGAGGAGCCGATCTTCCATGAAGCTCACGCCCTTGCCCTTCACCGTATGGGCGACGACGCAACTCGGCCGGCCGGCCTCGAACGGCACGGCCGTCAACGCGTCCCGGACCTGATCGACGTCATGCCCGTCGATCTCGCGGACCGCCCAGCCGAACGATTGCCACTTGCCGCCCAGCGGGTCCAGGTCCAGCACCTCCTTGACGTGGCCGAGGCTCTGAATCTTGTTGTAGTCGACAATCGCGACCAGGTTGTCGAGCCGGTGGTGGGCCGCGAACAGAACCGCCTCCCAGGTGGACCCTTCGTCACACTCGCCGTCACTCAGCAAGGTGAAGACGCGGTACGGCCGGCCGTCGAACTTCCCGGCGAGCGCCATGCCGCACGCCATGCCGAGGCCGTGTCCCAACGACCCGGTCGACACCTCGACGCCCGGCACGCCGTTGGCCGTCGCGTGCCCTGCGAGCCGGCCGCCGTCGACGTAGAACGAGTCGAGCCATTCCGCGGGGAAAAACCCGCGTTCGGCCAGCACGGCGTACAGCCCCGCGCAGGCGTGACCCTTGCTGAGGATGAACCGGTCGCGGTCCGGGTCGCGGAGGGTGTCGGGGCCGACGCGGAGCACGTCGTGATAGAGCACGGCCAGGAGTTCGGCCATCGACAGGTTGCTGCCGACGTGTGAACTCTTGCCGCGGTTGGTCATCCGCACCGCCCGGACGCGAATCCGGCGGGCGAGTTCCTGGACGTCGGCACTCATGTGGATGAATCGGAGCCGGAAGCGTGAGCGACGGGGGCGTCGGCCGGGCCGTCGCTCACGCTTCCGGCTCTGATCTTGGGCCCGGAGTACCGATGCGCGACCTCCCGCAGCGCCGCGTGGATCACGTCGCTCGGGCTGTGCACGAGACGCACCAGCCGGACGATCGCGTTCTGCACTTCCGCCAGCGACGCCGGCCGGTGATAGGCGACCGACAGTTTCGGGTGCGGCGTCGGCAGCATTTCCTCGTCTTCGAAATACAGCTCCTCGTAGAGTTTTTCACCGGGGCGGGTGCCGGTGAATTCGATCTCGACGTCGTCCGGCGTCAGGCCGGACAGGCGGATCAGGTCTTTCGCCAGGTCCAAGATGCGGACCGGCTCGCCCATGTCCAGAACGAGGATCTCGCCGCCGCGGCCCATCGCCGCCGCCTGCAGTACCAGCTGCGAGGCCTCCGGGATGGTCATGAAATACCGCGTCATGTCAGGGTGCGTGATCGTGATCGGCCCCCCGCGGCGGATCTGCTCCTGGAACAGCGGCACGACGCTGCCGTTGGAGCCGAGGACATTGCCGAACCGCACGACGACGAATTTCGTACCCGACCGCTGCGACAAGGCGTGTACGTACCGCTCGGCGAGTTGCTTCGACACGCCCATGACACTGGTCGGGTTCACCGCCTTGTCGGTGGAAATCATGACGAAGGCGAGGGCGCCGTGGCGGTGGGCGGTGTCGGCGACGCGTTTGGTGCCGAGGACGTTGTTCTTGAGCGCCTCGCCGGGGTTGGCCTCCATCATCGG
>DATJGQ010000071.1:0-5854 GCA_035494815.1 Gemmataceae bacterium | reverse complement strand
GGGCGCCCGGCGCTTTCAGTCGCACCAGCGCCCGCGGCCCGAACAGGCTCCAATCGGCCCACGGCATGGCGCCGGGCTTGCGGTCGCCATAGCCGCGCTGCTGTCGCCAGCTTTCGGCCTGAAGCGAGTGATGACAGGCGTTGCAGTTATACTCGGCGAGTTCCGGCCAGATCTTGCCGCCGGCCGCGGCCCGTTCGGCCCTCGCCCCGAGCAGCTCGACGGTCGCCTTCGCCGTCGCGACCTGGCCGAGGAGCCACGCCTGCACCTCGAAGGCAGAACCGTACGGGTCCTTGTCAAGCGTCCAATGCCGGGGCATGAGGTGGTCGTAGGCGGCGTACTCGAAATTCAGCCGCGGGTGACCGGCGGCAATCATGTCGTGATTGACTTCGCGAGCAGGGCTGCCGACGTGGCATTCGACACAGCGACCAATGCGTCGGGCGAGGTCCTTCGTCGGGAAGAGCCCGTCGCGCCACTTCGCGTCGGCGTCGAGGGCCTTCCAATTGGCCTGATAATGGATGGTCCGCCACTTTTCCGAGGGGCCGTGACAACTTTCGCAGCCGACGCCGTCGGCGAGAAGTTCGGGCGATGCTGCGACGCCGGGCCCCCTGACACCCGGCCCGTCTCCCGCAAAGCCGGGAGACGGGAGATCGATTGTCGCGTGGCAGGCGAGGCAGCGCGACTCTTCGTGGGCCTTTCCCCAGCCGAGTTTGCGGACCATCTCGACCGACCGCGAATCGCGGAGGACCTCGTACGCCCGCGCGTGCTTGTCGCGACCGGCCCAGGTGGAGTATTCGCTGCCTTCGCTACCTGCCGGCCCGTTGGCATTGTGACAGCCGGCCGCGGCGCAGGAGCCGACACCCTGAATAACAAAAGTTGGCGCGGCGTGGATGCTGGACTTTGCCGGCGGGACGTCCGAAGCGGCGCGGCGCACGCTCAGCCCGGCGGCCAGGGCCAGCACGAGAATCGCGAACGACCGCCGATTCAACTGACGCACTCCCAAGTGGACTGCACCAGTTTGCGGCACCGGCGGGGGGCCGTCAACCTGCGAGCACTTGGGCTGCCGTCGAAAGTGTCATGATGCGCCGATTAATCGCGCCGATTAATCATTGAGACCGGACCAGCCCGAAGCGCAAGCGAGCGAATATGAATACTCTCCCTCACTTGCGCTTCGGGCTGGTCCGGCCTCATTGTCTCATTTCACGTCTTCGCCAAGACCGCCCCCGCGTCGACCGCCACCCGATCCGGCGACCGACGGGCCAACGCCTCGACGTCGATCTCCGCCGACGGGTGCACCTCGGCCTTAAAGATCCGCCGCATCTGGTCCAGGGCGTAACCGCAGTCGGTGCCGGAGGCGGCCGCGACGCAGTCGGACGGCACCACCAACTTGTAGCCGCGCATGTAAGCGTCCGCCGCGGTGAAAAACACGCACACGTTGGCACACACGCCCGCCAGGATCAGCGTCTTCGCGGCGAACTGATGCAGCAGCGGATCGAGTACGGTGGCGTAAAAGCCGGACAACATCGGCTTGAGCACGAAATAGTCGTCCTTTTCCGGTGCCAACCGCTCGACGACCTCCCGGCAGCGGGCACTCTCGCGCGAGCAGTATTGCACGAGGTCGTGCACGTCCGACCGCCAGCGGCCGAAGTTGTCGTTGACGTAGATGCACGGCAAACCGGCGGCCTTCGCCCGTTTCTTGAGGTCCGCGATCCGCTCGGCCATGTGCGTGACGAACCGGGAGACGCCCTCGCCTTCGCCGCACTGGAAATCGTTGATGACGTCGATGATCAACAGCGCCGCGGGACAGGTGTCCGCGACTTCCTTTCCGGTCAGGCTGCCGTTAAGGCCGGGGTGCTGCGGCATGGCTCTCCTCCTGTAACGGGACCGACTCGCCGACCGGGGCGAGGCCGCTGATCGCGGGGCCGTCGAGGACATGACCGAGGGCGTCAAAGCGCGACCCGTGCAGCGGGCAGTCCCAGGTGCGCATCGCGGGGTTCCAATGGACGACGCCGCCCAGGTGCGGGCAGGCGGCCGAGCATTCGTGCAGGTCACCCTTCTCATCGCGGTAGACGGCGACCTTGTGCAGCCCGCGGCGGACCACCGCGCCCGTGCCCGTGGCGACGTCCTCGGGCCGGCTCACGTCGCCGCCGGTCACCCACTGGAAGTACTTAGCCGCGACATTCAGGTTCTCGGACGCGAACTCAGTGGCGCCGCGGATCGGCTTGCGGGAGGGGTCGTACAATTCGGCCCACGGGTTCTCGCGGCCCACGATCAGGTCACCGATCAGCATGCCGGCGATCGTGCCGTGCGTCATGCCCATGCCGGAGTCGCCGGTCGCGACGAAGACGTTCGGCGAATCGCCGGGGTTGCGGCCGATGTACGCCAGCCCGTCGAGCGTCTCGAAGACCATGCCGGACCAGGAGTGCAGGATGCGGTCGCACTGCGGGACGCGCTGGCGGGCCCACGTGGCCAGGCGTTCGAACCGGTCGCCCAGGGTGTCCTGGCCGCTCTTGTGGTCCTCGCCGCCGACGATCAGCTCGTCCGGGCCGTCGCCGTCGGCGGCGCGGAGTCGGACATAGTGGTACGGGTCGGTCGTGTCCCAATAGAGCCCCGGCGGCACGACCCCGCGCGGCACTTCCAGGCCGACGGCGTACGTGACATACGGAAACTGTTTCGTGTGCAGGGTGACGCGATCGATCACCGGGGCGTTCGTCGCACAAACGACGAACTGGGCGGTGACCGTCGGGCCGTCCTCGGTGACGACCTTCGCCGACTCCCCGGACTCGACGGACTTGACGCGGGTGCGTTCGTGGACGCGGCCGCCCTGCCTCTCGATCGCCCGGACGAGCCCGGAGACGTATTTGAGCGGGTCGAACTGGCCCTGAAACGGGAAGTGGATGCACGGGCCGGTGTCGAACCCCGGCAGCGGCGCGCGGTCGAGCATCTCGACGCCCGCCACCTCCGCCCGCTGCGCCGCCGCGAATTCTTTATCAAGCGTCTTGCGGTCGCCGTCCGGCGGGTTGAACAGGTAACCCGAGACGCGCATGAAGTCGCAGCGGATGTTCTCGTGCAGCACGATTTCGCCGATCCGCTGGATCGCCGCCTGATGACTCGCGTAGGCGAGTTTCGCCATGTCCGTGCCGCGGACGGACTCGACGTTCTCGAAGCGATCGTCGATCGCGCTGGACAGGTGGGCGGTCGTCCGCCCGGTGATACGGCCGGCGATGCGGCCGGCGTCCAGAACGACGACTGATTTACCCTCACGAGCCACGTGGTACGCGACCGACAGTCCGGCGATGCCGCCGCCGATGACGCAGACGTCCGCGGTCGCATCGGTGGCCAGCGGAGCGTACGAGGGCGGCGCCTCGGAGTCGGCCCACACCGGGGTGTCGAGAATGTTGTGCGGCATGCGGCCCCCTTGTAAATGACGAATGCCTAATGACGAATGACGAATGACGAAGGAATGACGAATGCTAAACGTCGACTCAAGGGACCGTTGCCCGGCGAACTGCGGGTTATGTGTGTCCCCGACGCTTCGACATTCGACATTCGTCATTCCTTCGTCATTCGAGATTAGTCATTCGTCATTCATCCGGCTGAATGCGTGCGTATCGCAATCATAAAAAAAGTGGCCGCATCCCGGCGGCCACAGAAACGGAGCGGTGGGCGGGAAACACCGCCGCCGATTAGACGCCGGCCCGTGCATACCCCGCCGGCCTGTCATCGGAAAGGAGGGGCCCGCGGACGGGCTCCCCGCCGAGCTTGCGCGTTACGTCGTCGACCAGATTCGTCAATTGTGAGCTGATCGGTCCGGGGACAGATCGGGCGAGCAATTCGCGGCCGAAGCCGAAGAGGGTCCCGATCGCCATCGACTTGAGCTTGTCGATCTCCGGCCCGAACTTCTCGGTCAATCCGGAGAGGAAGGTCTGGTCCGGCTTGGCCTCGGCGCGGTAGGACTCGCGGTGGTGGCCGTTGCCTTCATGGGCGACGAACGTCTCGGCGGAGGCCGCCCCGCCGAGGCGAGCGGGGCCCGCGCCCCACTCACCGGGGTGGCGGACACCGCGGGCCGACCGCCGCGACGGCGCCGCGTTGAAGAGCAATGCCCCGCCGATGTAGCCGGTCGCCACGGACGCGCCGAACATCAGCCACGGGTGCCGTTCGACATGGTGGGCGATGTTCACGGATTCCTTCACCGTGTCGACCGTCTCGTGAAGAGAGCCCTTCACCGATTGGACAGTGTCCTGGACCGCATCCTTGACACAGTTAACGGTATCGGTGACGGCGGAGGTGGCGCCTTCGACGGTGCCGACCACTTTATTTTCAAGCGCCTCCAACTTGTCGGTGAGGGAAGCGCGGGTGACTTGCATTTGCTGCCGGATCACTTCGGGTGTTTGATCCATTGCAGGTTCTCCTTCAGTGCCTCGACCGATTGGTCGGGCAGCGGGTTGAACGACCGGAACCGCTGGACGCCGACGGCGATCAGGGCCCCGCCGACGATGGCGAAGACGACGCCGACCAGGAGGGCACTCGCCCACCAGGGCCACAAGGCCAGCTCGTGCAAGAGGGCGATGAGCATGAACACGAACGGGCCGACAGCCAGGGCGGCCACCGCGCCCCCGGCGGCGAGGGCGGTCACCGCCTCTTTCGTCTTGCGCAGGTCGGTGTGGATTTCTTCGCGGAACAACGCCAACTGTTGCTGCATCAGCGTCTGGGCGTCGTTGACGATGCCACTCACCAGCGACGTGACCGAGCGCTCGTCCGGCGGGGCATATGTATCGGTGGCCATCACAAATCTCCTTTAGCTCCGCGACGTGGTCGCGCGGGCCAGCAGGAAGCCGACGCCGACGCCCACGAGCAGGGCCGGGATCGGGTTGCGGCGGATCAGATCGGTCAGGTCGTCCGCCATGCCCGAGAAGCCTTCTTCCCGGATATAGCGGCCGCCAGTTTCGAGACCCTCGGCGACACGCGTGCCGACGTTGTGGAGCATGCCTTCCTCGGGCAGGTTTTCACGGATGGTGCCCGCCGCGGAAGTCAGGCCGCTCCCGACCGATTCCAGGCCGCTCTCGGCCTTCTTGCCCAGGTTGGACGCGGTGTCCTTCGCGCGTTCCATGACCGACGAAGCGACTTCGCGGGCCTTGTCGGTGACGTTGGCCGCGGCGTCCTTGGCGCGATCGGTGTAGTCGCTGACGGCGTTCTGAGCGTCGCGCTTCACTTCGCCGGCGGCCGCCTTCACTTCATCCTTCGCCTTGTTCATGTGGGGTTGAATGTTCGCCATGATCGGCCTCCTTCAAGGAGAGATGGGTTCATTGCGGGGGCGGGGTCCGTAGTCAGTTCGCGGCGAGCGCCGCGGCCGGCCTCCATCGCCCGCGGATGGAATGGATCGCAAGTCGGATGCCAACGGTCGCACGATTCTGCGCGGCCTGCTGCCAAGTTTTTGCGAAGCCGCGACTTTTCAGGCACCCGGCGTCAAATCGCTTTCGTCCGGTTGAGGCGCTGGAACAGCGCCCGGGAAGGCATTTGCCGGTTTTCGGGAAGTTGGCATCGCATTGTGCACAGAATTGGCGCGATGATTGCATCGTAAGAGCCACTGTTTATGTCCAGCCCACCGCTCGCGAAAAGCAGGGATCCTGGCGGAAAACTCAAGGCAATGGAGTGCCCACTTGTGAGAGGCGAGGTTCTTAGTGACAATGATCGGGACGTCACGAGCGCGTCCGATGGGAGGTGCCATGACCACGGCTTCCAAACACCATCATCACGCGAGCACCGAGAATCACGGCAAACCGTCCGCGAACGGCAACGGCAGCTCGCCGACGGCGCGGCGGCTGCTGATCTGCGAGGACGACGAGCCCGCCCGCCG
>DATJGQ010000070.1:0-3080 GCA_035494815.1 Gemmataceae bacterium | reverse complement strand
GCTACGTCGCGAATGCCGAGTTCGTGAGCCGTCCGGAAGACTCGGATGGCAATTTCCGACCGGTTAGCGACCAGCAGTTTCCGCATGAGAGGCAGCTTTCTTCGCCATTTGCAAAGCAACCGCAAGCGACATTTTATGCCGCTTTTTCAAATAGCCCAATGATTTATGTCATTGCCATCGCTTGGCTGGCAATTCGGATCGTTTATATCGTTCAGTATTGACTAAACGATCCGAACGTACTAGAATCACTGTATGAAACCCTTATCCGACCATATCCGGCGGTTCGTCGATGATACCGGCCTGCTTCTCGAAGCGGCCGGCATGCCCCGCATCGCCGGCCAAGTCCTCGGCTGGCTACTCGTGTGCGAGCCGGAAGCACAATCGCTGACGGACTTGTCCGAAGTGCTCAGTATCAGCAAGGCGTCCGCGAGCACGACGACGCGGCTGTTGACCCAGCTCGGACTGATCGAGCGCACGCTCCTGCCAGGAGATCGGCGCGACTACTACCGTGTCGCCGACGACGCTTGGCACCGATTCTTCCAGACGCGGATGGCCACGATGCACAAACTGCAGCGCAACGCGGAGCGCGGTCTGCAACTTCTTGCCGATGCCCCACCGGCCCGTCGAGCGCGGCTGGAACGAATGGGCACCCTGTTCGGGTTCCTCGAGCGCGAAATGTCCAAATTGATGCGACAGTTTGAAATCGAAAATACCAGTGGCTCCCACGCGTCGGCGAATCACGCGGCCGAGACGATCGGCGCGGAAAGGGGCAGCCCGTGAAAACGCTCACGCGAGTCGCGATCATCGTGGCATTGGTCGTCGCCGCGGGCGGTGCGGTCTGGTACTTCGGCCCGTTCCGCCGCAACGGCAACGTGCTCACTCTCCCTGGCACAGTCGAGATTCAAGAGGTCCGTCTCGGCTCCAAAGTCGGCGGTCGCGTCGCGGCCGTCTACACGCGAGAGGGCGAACTCGTGAAGGCGGGTCAGGAACTCGTGCGATTCGAAGCCCCCGAATTGGAAGCGCAACGCGACCAGTTGCTGGCCAAGCTGAAGGCCGCCGAGGCCGAACTCAAGAAGGCCCGCGACGGCCCGCGGCCGGAGGAGAAGGACGAGGCCCGGGCCATCTGGCAGGCAGCCGACGCGCGACGTCGCAAGACGGACGCCGGCTGGCGCGAGGAACAGAAGCGGCAGGCCCGCAACGAGATGGAGGCGGCCGAGGCCGATTTCGTGCAAACGACGGAGGAATTCAACCGCGTGGACGGCCTCTTCAAGCAAGGCACCGGCGTCGCCGTCACCCGGGCCGAATGGGAACTCGCCCGCGCCAACCGAGACCGTGCCCAGAGACGCACCGACGCCGCCAAGGCCAACTACGACATGCTCATGAACGGCAGTCGGGCGGAAGATAAGGACGAAGCCGCGGCGGAGGCGGCGCGCTACAAGGCCGTGTACGACCGCCTGTTGAACGGCACCCGAGAGGAAGACAAGCTCGAGGCGGAGGCAAACGTGGAAGAGATCCGCGGCCGGCTACGGGAGGTCGAGGCGAACTTGCGGGAATCGACGGTGCGGGCGCCGGAGCCGGCGGTCGTCGAGGTTTTGGCCGTCCGACCCGGCGATCTCGTCGGTCCGGGCCAACCCGCCGTGCGCGTCCTTCGCGCCGACGACCTCTGGGTGAAGGTCTTCGTCCCCGAGACTGAGTTGGGTCGAGTCCGACTGAACCAGGCCGTCACCGTGACGATCGATTCGTACCCGGGCAAACAATTCGCGGGCCACGTCGAGTTTATCGCCAATTCGAGCGAGTTCACGCCGCGAAACGTCCAAAGCGCGGACGAGCGACGGCATCAGGTGTTCGCGGTCAAAGTCCGCGTGCCGAACCCGGAGGGCGTGTTCAAGGCGGGCATGGCCGCCGAGGTCCAGGTGCCGCTGCGGGAGGCGCCGTAAATGGGCGCGGCCATCGAGGTCCGCGACGTGACCGTCAAATTCGGCACGGTGACGGCCGTCGATCACGCGTCCGTGACCGTTCATGCGGGCGAAGTGTTCGGCATGCTCGGGCCGAACGGGTCGGGCAAGACGACGCTGATCCGGGCGCTGTGCGGCCTGTTGCCCCTCGCCGAGGGGTCGGCCCGCGTGCTCGGATACGACGTGACTAAGGAAGCGGAAAAGATCCGCGCCGCCATCGGCTACATGTCGCAGAAGTTCTCGTTGTACAGTGACCTGACGGTGCGCGAGAACATGGAGTTCTACACGGGCATCTACGGCTTGAGCCGCACGGTAGCGACTCAACGACAGGACGAACTGATCCAACTGACCGGGCTCGGCCCCTACATCGATCGCCGGGCCGGCCATCTCTCTGGCGGATGGAAGCAGCGGCTGGCGCTGGTTTGTTCACTCCTCCATCGGCCGAAACTGGTTTTCCTCGACGAGCCGACTGCCGGCATCGATCCCGTCGCCCGCCGGGATCTGTGGGACCTGCTCTTCAGACTGTCCGCACAGGGTGTCACACTATTCGTGACGACGCACTACATGGACGAGGCCGAGAGGTGCAATCGCGTCGGCTACATCTATCTCGGCCATATGCTCGCCGAGGGAACGCCCGCGGAACTGAAAGCACTGCCCGGGATCACGCCGCCGGAGACGAAACGCCTGGAGATCGTCGGCCCGGACACGTCCGCCCTCCTGGAAGCGATCCGCCAGAAGCCCGGCATACACGAGGCGACAATCTTCGGCCAAGCGATTCACATCCTGGTCGACGCGAACATTACCGCCCGCGACCTCGGCGTTGACAGTGTTGAGGGGGTCAAAGTGGAGACGGCCGAGCCGAGCCTCGAAGACGTCTTTGTCACGCTCTCCCGGCTGCAGTCGGCCAAAGGCGAATAGCCATGACTTCGATGTTCGTCCGTCGCACGACATCGGTCGCCCGCAAGGAGGTGCTGCACCTCCTGCGCGACCCGGCGACGCTTTTCTTCGCGCTGTTCATCCCGGTGCTGGAACTGTTCATGCTCGGGTATGCCATCGACATGAACGTGCGCAATGTTCGCACAGTCATCTTCGACCAGGCGCGCACGCAGGAAAGCCGGACGCTGC
>DATJGQ010000069.1:0-3738 GCA_035494815.1 Gemmataceae bacterium | reverse complement strand
TCGTGATTCAGCTGAACGCCGAGTTTCTCCGCCTGGTGCAGCCAGATGAGGTAGTCGGCCGTCTCCTCGTAGCTGATATTGCCGGTGAACTGGCCGCCGAAATAGCCCTCATTCTGCGGGCGATCCATCACCTCGCTGTCGAGCGCCAGCATCTTGAAGACGGACTCCAGCGTCGCCTTGTCCTCGAGCTTCTTCTGGGCGTCGGCCGATTCGATCGCCTGCAGCAGCTGACTGCGGAAGCGCGTGTCGCGCATGAGATTTCGATATTGGTCCACAAACTGCGGGCTGAACTGCATGAACATCCGCGTCTGGACCGCCCGCTGCGCAAGACTCCGGGCCGTTCCCTCGGGCATTTTGGCAACGCCCTCGGAGGCGCGCTGAAGGACGTTTTGCCGGGCCCGGTCAATGGACGCGAGCATGTATTCGCTGGCCATTTGACGGCCGACCTGAATCTGGCGGATTTGTCCGCCATCGAACTTCTTACCGTAGAGGGTCAGTACTTCGCTGCCGCGCCGCCCGCCGCTCGCCCAGTCGGTGAGCTGGCTGAGCATGTCCCCCCGGCCCATGCCGCTGGAGAGCACGAAGGTGATCATGCAAAGGATCGCCAGCCCGGCGAAGACGACCTTGCTGTAACGACGAAAATGATGGAACGGATTAAAAGCCATGACTGGACCTCAGGTTACGGCGACCGTTCCGAGAGGAAAGATGGTCCGGCGACTTGACCGGTTGACAGCACGTATAGTATGGGTGGGTTGACAAACCCGGTCCTGTGAAGCGATTGTAGCGATTCTGCCGGCAATCACAACCGAACTTGGCCCTGAGGGGAAGACCGCTCGTGCCCGCACGGAAGAAACAAACCGGCAAAGCCGAGGCCTCCACGACCGGCCGCAAGAAGACCGCGCCGAAGAAGCCGGCCGCCCCGAAAAAGGCCGCCAGTACGGCCGTCAGCCGCGCCGCGACCGCGAAACCGCCAGCCGTTAAGAAGGGGGCCTACGACCTGGTGATTGTCGAATCGCCCGCCAAAGCCAAGACGATTAACAAGTACCTCGGCTCAAATTATAGGGTGTTGGCAAGTTACGGACACGTCCGCGACCTGCCCCGCCGCCGCCGCTCCGGCGAAGTCATTGCGGGCGTGAATCTGAAAGGATGGGTGCCCACCTACGTCGTCGAGGACAAGGACGACAAGAAGGGCGGCGGCGCCCGACCGTCGTTCAAACGCCGGTCGACCAAGGACATCCTGGCCGAGATCAAGCGCGAAGCCAATAAGGCGACCCACGTCTTCCTGGCCACCGACCCCGACCGCGAGGGCGAGGCGATCGCCTGGCACATCGAGGACGAACTCAAGCTCGACGACGAGCGGACGTTCCGGGTCACCTTCAACGAGATCACCCGCACGGCGGTGCAGCAGGCGCTCGCCCAGCCCGGCAAGATCGACATGGACCGGGTCAAGGCTCAGGAGGCGCGTCGGATTCTCGATCGCGTCGTCGGCTACCCGCTGTCCAGTCTGCTGGGACAGAAAGTGACTCGCGGGTTGAGCGCCGGTCGGGTGCAGTCGGTCGCGGTGCGGCTCATCGTCGAGCGCGAGCGCGAGATCGAAGCGTTCAAACCGGAGGAGTACTGGAAGATCGCGGCGATCCTCGCGCCTCAAGGGACGGTCCGGTTCGAGCCGAAGCCGTTCGCGATTGTTCCGGCGAAGAAGAAGGGCGCGCCGACCGACGGCGAAGTGGTCGACACCGAAGCCGACGGCGTCGCCGCCCCCGCAAAGCCGCAAGCGGCGGTTTCCGAGGGCACGTTCCGGGCCGAATTGGTCGAGTGGAACGGCGAGAAGTTCGCCGCCGCCGGCGAGGAGCAGGCCCGCGGCGTCGCCGAAGCCCTCGACGCGGCCGCGTATCGCGTCCGCAAGATCGAGCAAAAGGATCAACCGCAGCGGCCGTCGGCTCCCTTCACCACGTCGACGATGCAGCAGCAGGCGAGCCTGCGGTTGCACTTCTCGGCGAGCCGGACGATGCAGACCGCCCAGAAGCTTTACGAGGGCATTGAACTCGGCGGCGAAGGCCAAACCGCGCTCATCACGTACATGCGTACTGACAGCACACGCATCTCCAACGACGCGTTGCAAGCGGTCCGCGGCCACATTCAGAGCTCGTTCGGCGACCGCTATCTGCCGGAGAGGCCGAACCAGTACGCCTCCGGCAAAAGCGCCCAGGAGGCGCACGAGGCGGTCCGCCCGACCGATGTCGCCATGACGCCGCAACGGGCGCAGCAGCTCGGCCTGCAGGGCGATCAGCTCCGGCTGTACACACTGATCTACAACCGCTTCGTCGCCAGCCAGATGACGCCGGCCGTCTTTGCGGTCACTAACGTCGAAGTCGAGGCGGAGAACCGCGAGCGGCAGGCGACGGGCACGCTCAAGGCCCAGGGCCGCATCCTGAAATTCGACGGCTTCCGCCGCGTCATGCCGCCCGGCGGCAAACAGGAAGACGCCCTGCTGCCGAACCTGATCGAGAACCAGCCGCTCGACAAGCTGGAACTGACCGCCAGCCAACACTTCACCGAGCCGCCGCCGCGGTTCAACGAGGCGTCGCTGGTCAAGGCGCTCGAGAAGGAAGGCATCGGCCGGCCGAGCACCTACGCGTCGATCATCTCGACGATCCAGAATCGTGGTTACGTCGAGCAGAAGGACCGCCGCTTCTACGCCACCGAGATCGGCATGACGGTGACCGACCTGTTGGTCAAACACTTCCCGAACGTGATGGACGTGAAGTTCACGTCGCACTTCGAAGAGGAGCTGGACGACATCGCCGAGCGGAAGGCGAAGTACCGCGAGGTGCTCGACGAGTTCTGGAAGCCGTTTTCGCAGGCGTTGGAACACGCCAAGACGAACATGGGCGTCCTCCGCGGCCAGGAAACCGGGGAGAAATGCCCCAAGTGCGGCAAGCCGCTGGTCGTGCAGTTCAGCCGCAAGACGGGGGCGAGCTTCGTGGGCTGCTCCGGGTGGAAAGACGACCCGCCGTGCAAGTACATCAAACCGCGCGAGGGCGAGCCGGAGCCGACCGAGACCGAACACAAATGCCCGAATTGCGGCAAGCCGATGATCCAGCGGTGGAGTCGCCGCGGGCCGTTCCTCGGCTGCTCGGGTTATCCCGAGTGCAAGACGACAATGAACCTCAACGCCGAGGGAAAAGCGGTGGTCACGGCGAGGCCGACACAGCACAAGTGCGAGAAGTGCGGCAGCCCGATGGTCATCCGTGAAGGCCGCCGCGGGCCGTTCCTCGCGTGCACCGGCTATCCGAAATGTCGTAACGCGCTGGACGTGGACGCCGAGGGCAACCCGATCCGTCCGGTGCCGACGGGCATCAAGTGCGAGAAATGTAATTCGGAAATGATCGTCAAGAAAGGGCCGCGCGGGCCGTACCTCGCGTGCAGTGGCTACCCGAAGTGCCGCAGCTACAAGCCGCTGCCGGCCGAACTCAAGGACCGGCCGGAGGTGCAGGCATTGGTGGCCGCGCACGCCGCGAAGAAACCGGCCGGGCCGCAGGTCGAGGTGCACGAGACTTGCCCCGAGTGCGGTTCCGCGATGAAGCTGCGGTCTGGCCGCGGCGGCAGTTACTTCCTGGGCTGCAGCAAATACCCCAAGTGCAAGGGCACGCGGGAGCTGAGTGAAGAATTGCTCGAGAAGGTGAGTCAGACGGTCGGCATCGCGTGAAAAGGCGAGCGGGGTCGCGTAAGCGCCCCGAG
>DATJGQ010000068.1:0-6294 GCA_035494815.1 Gemmataceae bacterium | reverse complement strand
CGCGGCGCGTCTCCGGCCCGATCGGCACGGACATCAACTACACGTTCGACGCCCTCGGCGATGTCACCAAGGCGACCAGCCCGCTCGGGCAGTCGGCCCGGTTCACCTACGACAATGACGGGCACCTGCTCAGCGACACGGACCCGAACGGCAACACGCGGACCTACCAGTACGACGCCCGAGGGAATCTGACGGCCATCTCCTACCCCGACAAAACGGTCCTCCAGTTCAGCTACGACGCCACGGGCAACCTCACGCAGGAGGTCAACCGCCGCGGCCGGGCGATCAGCTACCAGGTCTACGCCACGGGGCAGGTCAAGCAAGCGACCTTCGCCGACGGCTCTCACGAGAACTACACCTACGACGCGCACGGCAACCTCTTGACCGCCGCGGATGCCACCGGCACGACGACGCTCGCCTACGCCGACCCGAACCACCCCAACCTGGTCACGCAGGTCACTTACCCGGACGGCAAGTTCCTGCGGTACACCTACAACGCGGCCGGCCAGCGCACCCAGAGCGTGGACCAGGGCGGCTTCACGGTCAATTCCGTGTACGACGCGGCCGGCCGGCTGCAGAAACTGACCGACGGCACCGGCGGCCTGATCGCGCAGTACACCTATGACCCCGCCGGCCGGCTGGTCCAGCAGGACCAGGGCAACGGCACGCGGACGACATACCAGTTCGACCCCACCGGCCAGCTAGTGCGCCTCGTGAACCTCGCCGCCGACCACGCCACGGTGAACTCCCAGTTCGACTACACGTACGACGCCCTGGGCCGCCGCACGTCCATGACGACCGGCGGCGTCACCACCACCTACGGCTACGACGCCAACGGCCAGCTCACGTCAATCAGCCTGCCCGGACGGACGATCCAGTACCGTTACGACGCGGCCGGGAACCGGGTCGCTGTTACGGACAACGGCGTGACCACGCCCTATGCCGCAAATGCCCTCGACGAGTACACCACGGCCGGCGGCACCAGCTACCGCTACGACGCCGACGGCAATCTGGTCTCCAAGACCGATGCCGCCGGCACAACGACCTACACCTACGACGACCTGAACCGCCTGGCCGCCGTCAACGGGCCGGGTGTTAGCGCGACGTACACCTACGATGCGCTCGGCAACCGCAACTCGCAGACCGTCAACGGCCAGACGACGCGCAACCTGATCGACCCGGTCGGCCTCGGCGTCGTCACGGCCCAGTACACCGGGAGTAACGCCCTCGTCGCCCACTACGCGTGGGGCTTCGGCCTGACCAGCCGCGTCGATGCGACCGGGGCGGCGGCCTACTACGATTTCGACGGCAGCGGCAACACGGCCGGGTTGACGAACGCGGCCGGGGCGTACGTCAACCGTTACACCTCGCTGCCGTTCGGCGAGACCACGACCGTCAGCGCCGCGGTGCCGAACCCGTTCACTTTCGCCGGTCGGCTCGGCGTGTCCGGGGACGGGACCGGGTTGGCGTTCATGCGGGCCCGCAACTATGACCCGATTACCGGACAATTCACCTCCGACGACCCGCTGCGGCTGGCCGGCGGCGACGCCAACACTCGCCGCTACGTCGGCAACAACCCGGTCTCCTTCGTCGATCCGTCGGGGCTCGCGCCCTGGCTCGTTCTCCTGCCCGCAAACGGCTCCAACGGAGGAGCGGGCAGCGGCACGGGCGGCTTTAACCTCTTCGGCGGGTTCGGGGGCCTCAACCCGTTCGGCGGGTTCGGGGGCCTCAACCCCTTCGGCGGGTTCGGGGGCCTCAACCCCTTCGGGGGATTCGGGGGTCTCAACCCGTTCGGCGGCTTCGGCGGATTGAGTCCCTTCGGCGGGTTTGGCGGCCTCAGTCCCTTCGGCGGGTTTGGCGGCGTCAGCCCCTTCGGCGGCTTCGGCGGCCTCAATGCGTTCGGTGGGTTCGGCGGCGGCGGTGGAGGTGGCGGCAGTGGAGGCGGCAGCAGTGGTGGTGGCGGCAGCGGATTCGGCGGCTTTGGCGGGTTCGGCGGCGGTAGCGGCGGTGGAGCAGGCGGCGCCGGCTTCGGCGGCCCGACGCCCGGCGGCGGCGGGCCCGGCCCGGGGACGGGCGGCTTGGGGGGTGGCGGTGGAGGAAGTAGCAGCGCTCCGAGGTCCGTCGATCCCAATGACCTCATCGGCCCGGCCGGGTTCGGCCCGCAGCGGTTCGTCGCGATCGACCGGCCGCTGCCGTACAAGATCGACTTCGAGAACCAGGCGGCCGCGACCGCCCCGGCCCAGGAGGTCGTCGTCACCCACCAGCTGGACAGCGACCTCGACTGGTCCACGTTCCAGTTCGGCGGCGTCGGCTTCGGCGGCACGACCGTGGACGTCCCCGCCGGCCGGCAGGCGTTCCAGACGCGGGTCCGCACGACCAACCCGGACGGGTCGCCCTTGCTGGTGGACATCACGGGGACGCTCGACCGGCGGACGGGCCTCGTCACCTGGGCGCTGCGGTCCGTGGACCCGGCGACGGGCCAACTGCCCGACGCCGTCCAGGCCGGGTTCCTGCCGCCGAACGACACCACCCGCCGCGGCGAGGGGTTCGTCCTGTTCTCCGTCAGCCCCAAGGCGACGGCGACCACCGGCACCTCGATCGACGAGCAGGCGACGGTCGTCTTCGACGTCAACGCGTCGATCGCGACCAACGTCTTCACCAACACGATCGACGTCGGCAAGCCGACGAGCAACGTGCAGGCGCTACCGGCCGTGACGGACACCGCGCGGTTCCTCGTCCGCTGGTCGGGCTCGGATGACGCCAACGGCTCCGGCGTCGGGACGTATGACGTTTTCGTCTCGGACAACGGCGGCCCGTTCACGCTCTGGCAGAGCCAGACGACGGCGACGTCAACTCTCTTCGCCCCGGTCAACGGCCACACTTACGCTTTCTACAGCGTGGCGACCGACAACGCCGGCAACGTCCAGCCGACGTCGGCCTCCGCCCAGGCGACGACGCAGATCACGATCAAGCCGCCCCGGGTGCAGAGCGTCACGGTAAACGGCGGCGTGCTGCCGCAGCGGTCGATGGTGACCTCGCTGACCGTGACGTTCAACCAGGTGGTCACGCTCGCCGCCGGCGCGTTCGTGCTGACCCCGGACGCCGGCGGCCCGGCCGTCGCGCTCAACCCGGCGGTCAGCGTCGTCAACGGCCAGACGGTGGTGAGCCTCACCTTCACCGGGGCGGAGATCATCGGCGGGTCGCTGGCCGACGGCCGGTACACACTGACCGTCGTGTCCGCCAACGTCCGCGACGCGCTCGACGCTGCCTTGGACGGAGACGGCAACGGCCAGGCCGGCGGGGAAAACGTGACTCGCCTGTTCCGGCTCTATGGTGACTGGAACGGGGACGGGGCGGTGAACGGCCTGGACCTGACGGCGTTCCGCAGCGCGTTCGGGACCGTTTCCAATGACGCGGGTTATGTCGCGTTCCTGGACTTCAACGGCGACGGGACGATTAACGGGACGGACCTCACGCAGTTCCGCAACCGTTTCGGCGTCATCCTGCCATGACCGGCCACGACGGCACCGACGAGCGAGGATCGCCCGATCTGAGGGGCGATCAATTAGCCTAGCCGAAGTCGATGGACGGCAGGCCGAACAAGAAGTGGACTCCCAAATCAGAAACGGCGACCCGCCATCGAACCCGACAGGGGCGGCTTCTCGGTGAGTTGCGACTCACCGTTTACGGGGATCACGGCTCGCCGTCCGTGCCCTTCAGGACTTCCGCCTTGCGGAACGTCCCGTCCACGTTGCCGCACAGGGGCCGGGCGGCGTTCACTTGGCCTTTCCCGGATGGACGCCTGGCGGCCCGGTCACATAGTCGGGCGGCGAGGCGGAGAGACGGTCGGATGAGGGCGCGGCTTGTCGTGGCTCCCGCCCTCGCGGCAGGTGAGCGGAGAGGCGTTGGGTTACGGAGTCGGCAGTGGATTTCACGGCGGATCGCGGATACGTTAGGCGCGGCCGGTCCGACTATCCCTGCGCGTCACCGAAAGTTCTCGACCAGCATAATTTCCCGGCGGTTGTTCCAAACGGTGCAGAGGAACCACTGTCCGTCCGGCGACGCGGCAAATTCCCGCGCTTGTTCGAAGAAGTTCTTGTCGAGTTGGGCGATCAGGTCGGTCTTGCCGCCAGCAAGATTGAAGAACTGGATAACGGGTCCGGCGTCAGCACCGGAGTCGAGGAAATAAATGCCCTCGTCGGTCAAGGTCCAAGCCTTGTCGCGGACGCCTTTGGGCAGGGCGAGCACCTGTTCCCGCTCGCCGCCGGTGATTGACACCTTCCAGATTACCGGCGCCCGCGCGGGACTGTCCGGCGCTGCGAAGTAATAGACCCATTTCCCGTCGCGTGACTCAAACGGGATTCGCCCGCCGTGCGTCGTGAGCGGCGTCACGTCCGCTTCCCGGCCGCTTTCGACGCGCGCGCGATATAGCTGCTGAGTTCCGGTGCGGAAGGAGCTGAAGTAGATCCACTGCGGGTCGTGCGACCAATTCGGCACGCGATCGTCCCCGGCGTTGCTCAAGCGCCGCACCCGACCGTCTTCCACGCCGGCCACCCAGATCGCGGACTTGCCCGAAACCAAGGAGTCGAACAGAATCGATTGGCTGTCGGGCGACCAGCGGGGGCTGCCCGTGAGTGGACCACCAAAAGACGTCAACCGGCGGGGGCCGGACCCCTCGCCGTCGCAGACCCAGATCTCCGGATGTCCCGAGCGGTCGGACCTGAACGCCACTTTTCGGCCGTCGCGCGAGTATTGCGGGCTGCTCTCCTGCTGTGTCGAAGCGGCAAACGGTGTTGAGACGGGACGATTCTGCGGCCCGGTGGGACGGCGAAGGCGCCAGATGTGCGTATCGCCCGAGGTTTTTACGTACGCCAGGCGTGAACCCAGGGGCGCGATGGTAACATAGGCCGCCTCCTCGTCGACTCCGGGCAACGCGGCCGGTTCGCCGCCGCCGGTTGCGATGCGCCAGAGCCGGGCCGGTCCCCCTCGGAGGGACGAAAAGACGATGGACCGACCGTCCGGCGCCCACGTCGGGCTGTCGATTCGCGTCTCATCGGTCGTCAACCGTCGAGGTTCACCGCCCGAGACCGGCACCAGCCAGATGTCCCGGCCAGGGAAGGAACTTTCTCTGAGGAACGCCACGGTACGGCCGTCTGGGGAGAAGGCAGGCTGGAGATCGCTGTGAGCGCCCGGGGGTAAGGCAGTCAGCCGCCGCTTCTCCCCGGTCTCGACGTTCAGCAGAAAAATGCCGACGGCTTCATCGGCCGTTTCCCGCGCCGCGAACGCCAAGCTCTTGCCGTCCGGCGACCAAGTGAGCGAGCAGAACATGTCCCCCACCGGCGACCGCGTGTCACAATTGACGGGCAGGTTCTGTTCGCACAGCTTTGTCTCGCCCCCGCCGGGCACGGCGTCTCGCAAGTAGATGCCCCCTTTACCGGTCGCCCGGTCGAAGCGGGCGAACGCGATCTGCCGGCCGTCCGGCGGCCGCCAGACGGGACTGAAATCGTCGGCCGGATCGCGGGTCAGTTGCTGCGGTTCTTGCGTGCCAATCAGCTGGACGTAGACGTCGAAGTTATCGTGCCGCTCGCCGTCCCAGACGAAGGCGACCGACTTGCCGTCCGGCGAAAACGCGGGCTGGTATTGCCGCCCCGGGAGGGCGTTCAGCGGAACACGCCTCGTCGGCGGTTGGGGCGTTGTCGGGCGGGATGCCGCGCCGGGCTCCGTCGTCGCGAGCGGTGCCGTGCGAAAGAATTGGTACCAGACGACCGCAGCCGACACGAGTGCCAGTACCGCCGCAGCCGCCGGCCAAATCCATCGGCCCCGCCGCGGACCGCGCACGGCTATCGCCATCGCATTCGGTCGCTCCGCGTCAAGGTCGCGCTTTAGCCGTTTCAGATCGGCGCGCAGCTCCGCGGCGGTCTGATAACGCACGCCCCCGTCCTTCTCGAGTGCCTTGTCGATGATCCGGCCCAGCTCGGCGGGGAGCCGCGGATTCCGCTCCGCCGGCGGGACCTGTGCGACGTGCAGGATAGCATCATAGAGTGTGGCCGGTGTCTTACCCTGAAACGGCAGGGCACCTGTGGCCATCTCGTAGAGCACGACGCCGAAGGAGAAAAGGTCGGTGCGGGCGTCCAGGTCTTCGCCGCGCGCCTGTTCCGGGGACATGTA
The DNA here is from genome assembly GCA_035494815.1 of Gemmataceae bacterium. Lineage (GTDB taxonomy): Bacteria > Planctomycetota > Planctomycetia > Gemmatales > Gemmataceae > DATJGQ01. The sequence goes on along the minus strand of DATJGQ010000068.1, from coordinate 126 downwards.
CGCCGCCGTGCCGACAACGGTGCCGGGGATGCTCAGTAACTCGTCGTCCTCAGAGGCGTCTGTGGCCACATTTCTCGAGCCTGTCAGTTTCGCCAGACCGAAGTCGAGAACCTTGGCATGGCCGCG
>DATJGQ010000067.1:0-6110 GCA_035494815.1 Gemmataceae bacterium | reverse complement strand
CGCGATTGCGTCTACGCGTCGCGGCGCCGCGGCCGAGTGCAGTCGTGGCGCGTCTATCTCGTGCAGTCACTCCTCGGGGGCGGAATCGGCGCGGCGGTCGGATACTATTTCGACGCGCCGCAAGTCGACGCGGTCGCCACGAAGTTCAGGGCCTATCTGGCGATGGGCCAGGAGCCCGTGCCCTTCGACGTCCGCCCCCTGCTCAGCAAATGGGGCTACATCGACCTCGGGACCGTTAGCGGCGGCGTCAGCCTCTTCTTCGCGGAGAGTCTCTCGGGCGTCATCGAATGGTCGATCCCCGCGTGGCTATTCGCGCTGAACCGGACGTTTCTCGCGGCCTACTTCCGTAAAGAGGCCGGCCCAATCAAATCGCTCTTTACGCGCGACGGCATGATCGGCCTGACTGACAACATGCTCGCGGTGTTCCGCTGGGGCCTGTGGATGTCGCCCATCATCAAGTCGTTCCTCCGCCCCGTCGGCGAGCCCACCTGGTACAACCAGGACGGCCTGATCCGCACGGTCATCGCGACGGTGCAGGACGTCCGGCTCAGTCCCGACGAATTCCGACAGTGGAGCCTCAACCTCTTTATCGCGCTCTTGGCCTACGACAGCGTGCGGATCCTCATCTGGCTCGATCACATGGGATTGCGGGTGGCGACGCTGGTGAACCTGAGTTTTCTCGGCATGGACAAGCTGGAGGAACGGCTCTCGCGATTCCTGTCCCCGGCCGCGACCGCTCGCTGCATGCCTGAGGCGGTCAAGCGATTCACGACCTGGGCGCCGTTGTTGATCCCGTACTACCTCCCGCGGAAGGAGAACTGGGATAGGGCGTGGGACGAGTCGCAGCGGATCATCCAGAATACTGCACCCGGCGGCCCACTCGTCACATTTCTTGCCCTTCCGGCCGGCAAGCAGCTGCTCCTGGTGGCAGTGGCACTCGTTGCGAGTACGGCGTCGTTCTCGGCGATCCGATGGGCGCGCACTCGATCGGTGCGTCGGCCGCCCGACAACTCGCTGGGCAACACGGCCTACGAAGTGGTCGTGCGGGCGAACGGCGAAGTGTACAGTCAGTCCCGCGACCGGGCGTACGATGTCACTCGGCGATCGTACGACCGGCTCGACCCGGCCGGGCGAACGCTCTTCCTCGTCGACGTCGCGGGGGAAAAACCGCGCGCGTGGCCGCTGATCGGGAATTATCCGGCGGACGTCTCGTTCGCGCCTCGAATCGCGGCGGACGAACGCTCCCTGAAGGTCACCGGTACGCGCGACCGGTTGCGAACGACGATCGAAATCTCTCTGCCCGGCGACGGAGACCCGGCGGAGCTGTGGACGGTCACGGTCGAGAATCCGACCGACGCCGCACGTCCGATCAAGATCGTCCCGTACGTCGAATGGGTCCTGAACCGCCCGGACGCCGACCGCGGACACACACAATACAACCGGCTGTTTGCCGAGCTCGAGTATGTTAAGGAGCTAAACGCAATTCTCGCGTGGGACAAGCATTCGAAGGCGATGGGTTTCCTGGCTTCGGACGTCGCAGCAGACGGGTTTCTCACGTACCGCATGGATTTCATCGGCCGCGGCCGCAGCGTGTGGGCGCCTCGTGCTCTGGAAACGCTGGCGTTCCGAAAGGCCGACCACACGCCCGCACACCCGACGCTCGACCCGATCGGGAGCCTCTTAGTGAGCACGACGGTCCCGGCGCGGGGGACGGTCACGGCGCGGCTCCTCATCGGCATGACGCAGGATCGTGGCAAGGCAACGGAACTGATACTGACTTTCCTCCACTCAGCGGCCCCGGCCGCCGTGGCGGGTGCCATGCCCACGGCTTTGCGTGGGCATGTGAGCGCCTCCATGCCCACGCAAAGCCGTGGGCTTGGCACCCAAAAGAAGACTGCGGCAACAAGAGCAGAAGACAAGAGAGCCCCGATCGGCCACGGCGAGATCCCGCCCGGCACGCCGCAGCCGTACTCCGAATTCTCCGACGACGGCCGCACGCTCGCCGTCAACACGCCGTTCACGACCCGGCCGTACGACCATGTGCTGTCAAACGTCTTGGGCCACGTCGTCGCCGTCACCAACCGCGGCCTGCACACGACCTCGAGCGTCAATTCGCAGCAAAACCGTCTCACGCCGGACTGGGCGGACATCGTCACGCGCGAAGTCCTCGGCGAGGCAATTTACCTGTACGACCCGGACCGCCGCCAGTGGTTCTCGCCGACCTATCACCCGCTTAACGATCCGGACGCTTGGCATCAGGTCGAATTCGGCGTGGACGGGACGGCGAAGTTTCACATGCTCCACGGAGAATTGCAGACGGAGCTGACCGTGTTCGTCCCGCCGAACGACCCGACCGGCGTATACCTGCTGACCGTACGAAACCCGGGCGACGCGCCGCGGCGGTTGCGGCTGGCGCCGTATTTCCAGATGGTCCTCGCCGCCCAGCCGGAATTCTCCGGTCCGCTCCGCATCCGGCACGACGCGGACTTGAACGCCGTCTTTTTCGAGAACCCGCGAAACACGTTCCGGACCGGGCCGGCGTTCGCGGCGATGTCGCAGACGGCGGTGCGAGTCGAAACCAACCGGGGCCGGTTCTTCGGCCGGGGCGGCGGCGTCGCCCACCCGTCGTTCGTCGCCAGGGGCGAGCCGGCGGCCGAGGCGGCGGACGACCGGCCGATCGCCGCGATGCTCACGACGCTCGATCTTCCCGCGCACGGCGAAACGACGATCGTGGTGCTGCTGGGCCAGGCGGATGATTCCGAGACGGCGAAGGACGTGATCCGCCGGCTCCGAGAACCCGATAAGGCACGCGCGGCGCTCGACGATACCCGCCGCTGGTGGCTGTCGTTGATGGAGACACTTCGCGTCGAGACCAGCAATCCGGAATTCGATCGGTATCTGGATTGGCTGAAGTACCAGGCGCTCGCCGAACGGATCTGGGCTCGCCGTGGTTTCTACCAGGCCAGCGGCGCGTTCGGGTTCCGCGACCAGTTGCAGGATTCCGTTAACCTGATCTGGATGGACCCGTCGATCGCCCGTAAGCAGCTCTTGCTGCACGCGTCGCAACAGTTCCTCGAAGGCGACGTCGTTCACTGGTTCCACGTCTTACAAGACGGCCGGACCGGGTTCGTCGGCCGCACGCACGCCTCCGACAACCTGCTCTGGCTGCCGTGGGGCGTGGTCGAATACGTCGGCGCGAGTGGCGACGAGTCGATCCTCGACGAGCGGACGCCGTACCTCGAATCGGAGCAGCCGTTCCCGCCGCTGCCCGCCGGCAAGCATGGCATGGGGTTTGACCCGCTCCGCTCAGCCCGCGAAGACACCGTCTACCGGCACTGCATGCGCGCGATCGATCTCGTGCTCGACAAGCGCATGGGCATCCACGGCCTGCCGCTGATCGGCACCGGCGACTGGAACGACGGTCTCGACGAGATCGGCAGTAAAGGGCGGGGTGAGAGCATCTGGTTGGGGTTTTTCCTCTATTACATCTTGGAGCGAATGATTCCCATCGTCGGCCGCAAGGATGGCGCCGCGCGCGAGGAGCATTACGCCGAACGCCTGCGGCAGCTTCGCGAGGCCCTCGAAGGCACGTGGCGGGACGACCGCTACCTGCGGGCGATCCACGACGACGGCACAGAGATCGGCATCAAAGGCAGCGGCGTCTGGGAGATCGACGCGCTCACTGCCGCGTGGGCGGTGATGACCGGCATCAACCCGTCACGCGGCCGGATCGTCTTCGAGACCGCGCTTCGCATCCTGGAGAAGGAGACCACGATCCTGCTGGGCTGGCCGCCGCTCCGCGAGGATTCCAAGCCTTACCTCGGCCGCAGCAGCGTGTATCCGGAAGGGGTGCGGGAGAACGGGATGTATTGTCACGGGGTGCAGTGGCTCGTCGGGGCGGCCCGCATCCTGGCGGAACAGTGCGAGCGGGACGGCAAGCCGGACGACGCCCGCCGCTATCGCGAGACGGCGCTGCGACTCTGGCTGAAGGTTTCACCGATCCCGCACGTCGCCCCGGGCGAGATCGAAACGTATGGCGGCCAGCCGAACAAGCAAGCCGCCGATATGGTGACGACGTTCGACCCCGGCCGCATGATCTGGAACGGGTACACCGGCGCGGCGGGCTGGATGTTCCGGCAAGCGCTGGAAGGCGTCCTCGGTTTGCGACTGGTCCGCGGCGAGATCGTTCGGCCGGAGATCGAGAGCGAGCCTCGGCTGATGAACATCGCAAGGAGTTGTCCCGTTCAGGAAGACGGTTCCGAACAGCACAATGGGCCTAAAGAAGCGACCGTCATGCGTCAAAACGTCATCACCCGGCTCTTTGTCAGTGTCATTCTTGTCGTCGCCATGAGTTCGTTCTCTTTTGGCCAGCAACCTCCGGTCGCTCTCGCTCCCGGCTCGCCGCCGACGTTTCGTTTTCCGACGGTGCCGGCACATCACAAGCACGTGCGGGCGCTTTTGGAAAACGCGATGCGCTACGCCACCCCGGAGAACAAGATCACCGACCCTGTGTCGGGCTATCCGTACGAAGGTTGGAACCAGGACCCGAAACAGGGCTGGCATCTGCGGACGTTCACGCAATTGACGGCGATCGGATTGTGGATGGAGCTGCTCGCCGACGTCGCCGCGGGTGCGGCCGATACGCCCTTTCTCTCGCGCGACCGGGCGCTGGCGGACCTCGCGCATGTGGTCCGGACGCTGCGGGAAGATCAGCGCGATCCGCAGCTCGGGGCGAAAGGTCTGCTCGGCAACTTCCTCGACCTGTCGACCGGCAAACGGCTCGGGCCGCTCACCGGGGACGTGGAGCGCCAGAGGTTCATCGACGAATTCGGCCGCGAAAAAGGCGAGGCGATCTGGAACGCGCTCGCCGGTCAGGGTTGGATCAAGCCGCGAAATGACGGCGCCGAAGCGGGCGTCCTCCGCACCGATAAATTCGGCTGGAATCACTTCGAAGGCGCGCTGGCCCCCTACCGCGACGACGCGGCCAAACGCAAGATCATGGCCATCCTCGATCAACGCGTCATCACCATCGTGTTCGTCGACAATGCCAACTTATCCGCCTCGGCCGCCAAGACGATCGGCGCCCTGCTCCGGCAGGAGATCAAAGACCGGCCCGGCGTCGCGGAACTGCGGCAGGAACTCGAACGGTTCCTCGAAGACCAGCGGGGCGGATATGAGTCGCTCTACGACCGGAAGACCGGCCTGTTCTATTTCGGTTGGGACGCCACGAAGGACCGGCTGTTCGGCTGGGTGAACCTGCAGGGCAAATGGGTCACCGGTCACGTCGATTACCTGGTCAACGAGTTCCGAGGCCCGGCGACGTTCATCGTCGTCCGCTACGGCTTGCCGGTCGACGCGATCAAGAACCTGGGTTTCAAGATCAAGCCGTATCGGCTGCGCGACGGTCGCGAGGTGTACTCGCTGGCCCCCTGGGAGGGTTCGGCGTTCCAGGCGCTGGGGCTGGGATTGTGGTTGAACGAATTGAAGAGTCCGAGTTGGCGGGCGTTGCTCACGACCTTCGTCGACATCGAGATCGACTACGCGACCCGCCACCGGCTGCCGGGGTTTCTCTCGGAGTCGTACACGGGCAACGGCACGCAGTACACCGGCTCGATCGGCATCCCGGAGATCACGGTCAGCCCGAATCCGCGGATGACGGACGCCGCCTCGCTGTACACGCTGGGCGTCGCGTATGCGGTCGCGCCGGAGAAGGTCGAGCAGTTTCTCGCAGCGAACTGGCCGGTCCTGAGCCGACTGTTGACCGACCACGGCCCGTGGGAAGGATACAACGTCACGCGGCAGGAGCCGATCACGTATCAGACGACCGCACACACGATGTCGCTGATCCTCGGCATCCTCAACACGGGTTCCGAGCACAAGACGCGCTATCTCGACTCGTGCGGGCGGACCGCACGGCTGGCCGAGATCTTCCGACCGGGCGAGGCGGCTGACCTCTTGGCCCCGGACGCGAACGTCTTCGCCTGGGCGCCGAAGGGACAGACGATCCGCTCGGGGCGCGAGAACGGCATCTTCCGCGTGACCGGCGAGCGGGTCGGCGAAGTCGGAATCGCGTTCGTGTCCAATCGGCCGCAAGGCGTGAACCTGTCCGG
>DATJGQ010000066.1:0-3619 GCA_035494815.1 Gemmataceae bacterium | reverse complement strand
CGGCGCGAATGACGGCCAGCACCGGTCCAAAGATCTCCTCCTGCGCGATGCGGGCGGTCGGCGGCACGTCGGCAAAGATGTGCGGGCCGACGAACCAGCCGCGATCGGCCAGCGGGCCGGCATCAGGCGCGAGGACGAGGCGGGCTTCCGTCTTGCCGATCGCAATGTACTCCCGCACGCGGCGGAACGATTCCTCGTCGATCACCGGGCCGACGCCGCAGGAGGGGTCTTCGGCCGGGCCGATCTTCAGGCTGGCCGTCGCGTCGATCAGCCGCTTCAGGAACGAGTCATAGACGTCGCCCACGACAATCGCCCGGCTGCAGGCCGAACACTTTTGTCCCTGATAGCCGAAGGCGCTCTTCACGACGCCCGCGACGGCTTCATCGAGGTCGGCGTCGCTATCGACAATGATGGCGTTCTTGCCACCCATCTCGGCGATCACGCGCTTGACATGGTCCTGCTGCGGCGGGGTCCTGGCGGCCTGTTCGTTGATCGTAAGTCCGACCGCTTGCGAGCCGGTGAACGCGACCACGGCGACGTCGGGGTGCTCGACGAGCGTGGGCCCGATCTCTTCGCCGATGCCGGGCAGATAGTTGACGACTCCCGCCGGCGCGCCCGCTTCTTCCCACGCTTCCTGCAGCTTCGCGCCGAGCACGGACGACTGCTCCGACGGCTTCATGATCGCCGTGTTGCCGGTGACGACGGCCGCCGCGGTCATACCGGTCAGAATCGCCAGCGGGAAGTTCCACGGGGCGATGATCACGGCGACGCCGCGCGGCTCATAGACGTACTCGTTGTCCTCGCCGGCGACGCGGCTCTCGTGCGGGCTCGCCATCCGCAGCCATTCTCGGGCATAGTATTCGAAGAAGTCGATACACTCGCCGACCTCGACGTCCGCCTCCCGCCACGACTTGGCGGATTCGTGGACGATCCAGGCGGCGAAGTCGAAATACCGCTTGCGGATGACGTCGGCGGCCTTCACGAGCAGTCGCGCCCGCTCCTTCGGGTCGGTGTCGCGCCAACGTTCGAACGCCTGCGACGCAGCGGCGATTGCCATCAGCGCGTCCTGCCTCGTCGCTTTCCCGACGTGCCCAATGACTTCTTTGGTGCGCGACGGATTCACCGACGGAAAAGTCTCCTTTGTCTTCACGCGTTCGCCGCCGATCACCAGCGGCCAGGTCTTGCCGAGTTCGGACTTCACCCGCGCGAGGGCGTCCTGCATCTTCTTGCGGTTTTCGTCGCGGCCGAAGTCGGTGAACGGTTCGTTCTGGAACGGCTTTAACGCGGCGATATCAGAGCCGCGACCGTCCGGGAGCGCGCCGGCATGATTTCTTGGGTCCATCAGGAGTTGCTCCTCGGGAACATTTTCGCGAAAGCTGGCGCGGAGGAACGATTCGTTGGACGTGTTCTCCAGCAACCGGCGGACCAGATAAGCCATGCCCGGCAGCAGTTGGCCGTACGGCGTGTACACGCGGACCCTCTCGCCCATCGAGACGAGCGCTTGCTTGATCGGGTCGGCCATGCCATAGAGCGTTTGAAACTCGACCGCCCCGTGCGGTACGCCGAGTCCTTCGGCCGCGGCCAGCGCGTGTGCGATCGAACGGACGTTATGGCTGCCGATCGCGGGCCGCAGATGCCGATGATGGCGGAGAAGGTACCGTGTCATCTCCTCGTAACAGGCGTCGGTTTCCCACTTATGCAGCCAGACCGGCGACTGCCAGCCGTTCTGCCGCGACAGGATCGTTTCGTAGTCCCAGTACGCGCCCTTGACCAGCCGAACCGCCACCGGCGTGCCGCGACGTTCGGCCCAGTCCCGCAGTCGTTCGAGATCGGCCGGCGTGTCTGTCAGATAGGCCTGGATGGCGATGCCGACGTCCGGCCAGTCGCGGAACTCCTCTTCGGAGAGTACCTCCTCAAAGATCCGCAGCGTGATCCCCTTGAACGCGTACTGCTCCATGTCGAAGTTGACGAACGCCCGGTGCTCTTTGGCGAGCCGCAGGATCGGCCGCAGCCGGCGGCGGACGGCCTCGCTCGTTTCGAGTGGCGCGATCGGGTCGAACTGGCTGTAGAGCGACGACAGTTTCAGCGAGACGTTGACACGGGGAATTGGGCCGAAGGTGTCGGTGTCGATTTGTTCGATCGCCGGCCAGTGATTCACCTCGCGGCTCAGGCCCTCGATCAACTCGAGGTACTGCCGCTGATATTGTTCGGCCTCTTCCTCGGTAATCGTCGCCTCGCCCAACAGGTCGATGGTGAAGGCGAGCGAGTGCTTCCGCAGTTCGGCGATCGAGTGCAGCGCCTCCGCTAGGTTAGAACCGGCGATGAAGCGGCGGGCCATCCGCTTGGCGTTGACGTCCGCCGCCCAGGCGAGCAGCCGGCCGCCGACGCCGCGCTGGGGGAGCAGGTTGACGGCCCGACGCATCCATCGCGGCAGGTGCTCGCCCGCCTCGTTGAAATAATCGCGGAGGTGGGCGCTGATCTCTGCCGTCGAGCGGAGGTTCGGCAGGACGTCGATGAACCGGAAGAGTTGAACCTTGACCGCCGGATCGCCCATGGACCATTCCATGAGCCGGTCGTCGAGCCACGCCGGGGTGAAGACGACGGGCGTACGGCGGTCCAGGCGGGCGAAAATCTCCCGTCCGTACGCCCGGACGCGATCCTCGCTCGGAGCCGGGACGGTGGCGGTCGACATGGGGGCCTCGGACGAAAGGTTCCTACCCCCATTGTACGCCGCGCGTCACCGTCAACCTTCGGCGGTCGGCGACTGGCGTTTGCACGAGTCGCCCGGGATCGGCGTCGAATCGGGTATTTCCCGAATCTCGGGCAACACGCCGGTCGGCGGCTTGCCCAGATTCGGGTTGATGAAGTCGGGCTCCTCGCCGCACGACGGCCGCTCGCGGGAGCCCCGCGGCCGGCCCGAGGTGTCGCCCGGAACGGCGGGCGGAGTCTCGATGTGGGCGGACGGTAGACACTTCGCGGCGTCTGCGAAGAACTTGGAGACCGCGTCCCAGACTGGGCCGGTCGGCGGATCCGTGCACCGGCGGACGGGGTAAGCGTTGGCCGCGTCGTCGCCGTCCGGAATCGGCAGCACCGCCGGCGGCGGCGCGGTGTCGTCCGCCAGGTAGGGAATCCGCGTCAATGGCGGCTCGACCGTCTCCGGGTCGGGACGGTACTCGATCGCGCGAACGACTTCCGGCCCGTCGGCGAGCGGCGGTTCGGACGTCTGGCGGTTGCTTTCCTCGGGAGGCTTCTGTGGCAGGCAGGTCAGGTCGATCTCCTCCGCCGGCAGTGTCGGCAGCCTGCCGGGGATGGCCCGATCGACGAACTCGGACTCCTCGGCAAAACCGATGATCGGCGGGGCGTGTTCGCGGGCACGAATGCCGCGGACGGCCTCGCTCGTGAGATAGCCGGCTACGGCCGCCGTCACCATCGCGGCCCAGCCGGACCAACTAAACAGGCGCATGATGCCCTCCCGCCTTCCGTGGCGTTTGGTCTCGACCGCGCAGTCCCTGCGCGGCGGCGGGTCTATAGCGTCGGGCGGTGGGCCTGACAAGGTGACTCTCGTTTCTTCAGAGCCGCGACCGTGAGGGGGCGGGCGGCCGCCCCCTCACGGTCGCGG
>DATJGQ010000065.1:0-13906 GCA_035494815.1 Gemmataceae bacterium | reverse complement strand
GGTCTGCTGGTCCGGACCGGATTTCGGTTTGGAGCCGATCCCGCCGCATGCGCTCTATCATCCGCGCGAGCGTACGATCAAGGACGACTTCGCGCGCGGCGAGGCTCTCGCCCGAACGCTGCGCTGCGGCCGATGCCACGGCGAGGAGCAACAATCATCGCCCGCGCCCGCACTCGATCGACTCGCGGGCGATATGTCACGCCAGTGGCTCGTCAATTGGCTTACCGCCGGCGAACACGTGCGAAAGGATGACGCATCGCGTTCGCCCCGTCGAATGCCGGCCATGGGCCTGACCGACGGGCAAGCGGTCGCAATAGCCGATTGGCTCTTAGCCGCGCGGGACTCCGATAAATCACGCGAATCCGGGCCCGCGCCGAAGGCCGGGCCCGCGGGCCGCGGTCGTCCCGCGATCAATGCGCGAACCGGCGAGCAATTGTTCCTGACGCTCGGCTGCCTGGCTTGTCACACTTGGCGGGAACTTGGGGCCAGCGGCTGGCCGGGTGGCGGCGACCTGACAAACATCGGCGATAAGCGGCCACCCGATTTCTTTCCGGTTTGGCTGGCGGATCCCGCCCGGCTGAATCGCGACCACCGCATGCCGGTGTTCTCGCTGTCGGATGCGGAACGGACGTCGCTCGCCCTGTTTCTTGCCGAGCAGAAAACGACCGGGGCGAAATTCGACGCTCGCACCGCCGCCGAGAGCACGGCCGAAGGCCGCAAGCTGATCGAAGAGTTCCGCTGCGCCGCCTGTCATCGAATGCCGGAAGCCGTCGAGTCCTCGGGCACGGCGCGGCTGGGCGCGCGGAGCAATTGGCAACGGTCTTGCGCCGGCCGCCCGGATTCGATGAAGCGTCGTCCGGGTTACGGTCTGAGCGAGAGCGACGCGCGGGCGGTCGCGCTGTACTACACGAATCGCCGCCCGATCCCCGACGTCCGGGCGGCGCGGCCCGACGGGCGGCTGCTGTTGGCCGAGCACAATTGTCTCGCCTGTCACGTCCGCGATGGGACCAGTGAGACGGTTCCGTTGCGACCGCCGCTGTTGGCCGAGAAGCTCACCGCCGTGGCGCGGAAGTTCCCCGATCTCGCCCCGCTCGTGCCGGCGATGACGCCGCCGTCGCTCAACAGCGTCGGCGACAAACTCACCGACCAGGCCCTGGCGGATGTTATCGCCCGAAAAGGTGACGCACATCGCCCGTACTTGCACGTCCGCATGCCGCGGTTCAATCTTAGCGAAGAGGAACTCCGATCGATCGTCAACGAGCTGGTCGAGACGGATCGCGTGCCGGCGCGCCCGTCCTCGGCGGGCGGAATCGCCATCCCTCGTCAAGATCGAGACGTTATCGCGGGCGGCCGGCTCGTGTCGAGCGACGGGTTTGGGTGCACGAGTTGTCATCAGGTCGGCAGTGTCGTGCCGTCACAAGCGCCGGTCAACGCCCGCGGGCCAGACCTGGCGATGGCCGAGCGGCGGATCCGTCGCGAGTGGTTCGATCGCTTCGTCCGCAACCCCGCGCGGATCGTGCCGCGGATGGAGATGCCGTCGGTCCAAATCCCGGTGACCGGTGTGCTCGGCGACAAACTGGACGATCAGATCGCCGCGGTGTGGCACGTCCTCAACCGACCGGGCTTCGAACCCCCACTGCCCAACCCGGTGCGGACGCTGCGGCACTCCGGTGACCGGCCCGACGCCGAGCCGGTGCTCGTGACGGACGTTTTGCATCACGGCCCGAGTGTGTTCCTGAAGCCGTTCCTGGTCGGACTCGGCAATCGCCACAACGTGCTTCTCGACCTCGAAACCGCCCGTTTGGTGCTGTGGACCGTCGGCGACGCCGCGCGGCAGCGGACGAAGGGGAAGTCCTGGTACTGGGAACAGGCCGGCACGCCGGTACTCGACACAGCGGTGAGCGGTTCGGACATCACTCTCTTCGACGGCGGGCGGGAATTGATGCCGTCCCCGCTGGGACAGTTCGTTACGGAGGCGGATCGCTGGCAGACCGACGCCGGTCGAGTTGAGCTCAACTACCGATTGCTGTTCATCCTGCCCGCGCCGAGGGACGCTATGCCGAAGTCCGTGATGGCACATGTGCGTCGCCGGATCGCGGTCTTGGCGAACGGCTTCTCGCAGGAGCTTTCGATCGCGCACGTCACGCCGGGCGTCGAGATCAAACTCGGCGTCCTCGGCCCGAAGGCGGCCGAGCGTGCGAAACTCTCGGCAGACGGGCGGACGATCGAAATCGGAGACGCGTTCGCCAGCACGATCTCGCTCGTCAGTCCGGCGGGCACCCGCTTCGGGTCCGATCGCACGGGGATCAGGCTCAAGGCCGATGGAAACGGCAAAGTCGGGGCCATGCTGCACTACCAGTCGTCGGTGCCGGTCGATCGATTTGCGGAGTTGCCGCCGGCCGCGCCTCGACCGGGCGAACCGGTATCCGTCGCGCCTGGCTTCACGGGCGAACGGTTGCCACTTCCTGCCGAGATCATGCCGAGCGGCTTCGCCTGGCGACCGGACGGGCAACTCGTCTTCTGCACACTCAAGGGCCAGGTGTTCGCGGTCGACGAGCACGAGGCGAATCTGAGGCTCCTCGCCGACGGGTTGCCGGCGCCCTACGGCGTCAACACCGGCCCCGATTTCGTGGATGTCAGCGCCAAGTACGCCGTGCTGCGGATCCGCGGCAAGACGGTCGAGACGATCGCGTCCGGCTGGGGCTATACCGCGGACTATCACGACTGGGCGGTCGGCCTGCCGCGAAACGAACGCGGCGAGTATTTCCTCGGCATTCCGTGTGAGCAGGACCGGCGGTCGCCGGCGGGGGCGCGTTACCACGGAAACGTCCTGCGACTCGTGCCGCGACCGCCGACGGGCGACGACCCGCGGCTGTTCGCGCTGGAACCGATCTCGGCGGGCCATCGTTTCCCGATGGGGTTGGCACTCGACCGCCGCGGCGAGCTGTTCGTCACAGACAATCAGGGGAACTACAACCCGTTCAACGAGTTGAACCACGTCCGGCCGGGCGTGCATTTTGGCTTCATCAACTCGCTCGACCGCGGCAAGCCGGCGCCGCCGTTGACGCCTCCGGCCATCGACATCCCGCACCCGTGGACGCGGAGTGTCAACGGCATCTGTTTCCTGGATACACCGCCGGAGCTTCGCGCCCGCCTCGGCCGCGACCTGTTCGGCCCGCTCGAAGGTCATCTGATCGGCTGCGAATACGACACGCGTCGACTCGTCCGCATGACCTTGCAGCGGATCGGCGACACGTTCCAGGGCGCCGCGTACCCGCTGAGCATCCCGCCCGCGGATACGAAAGACGGGTTCCTCGGCCCGATCGTGTGCGCGGTCTCGCCGCGGGGTGAGTTGTACGTCGGTAGCATCCGCGACAGCGGCTGGGGCGCCGGCAACAACGTCGGCGAGATCGTCCGCGTCCGAGTCGACCCGGAACGCCTGCCCGGCGGCATCGCCGAGGTGCGGGCGATCGCCGACGGGTTCACGATCGATTTCTTCCGCCCCGTGGACCGCGATCGCGCGGCGTCTGCCGAGAGTTACACGGTCCAATCCTATCGCCGCGAATCGACGCCCGCGTACGGCGGCCGCGACCTCGACCGCCGGACGGAACAGGTCAAAAACGTGACCGTATCGGACGACGCCCGCCGCGTGACGCTGCGATTCGCCGAACTGCGACCGGGGTTCGTGTATGAATTCCGGTTGAGGAACCTGAGTACCGACGACAGGTTTCATCCCGCGGAAGCGCATTACACGCTGCGTGTCGTGCCGAAGTAAATACAACGTGGGCGGACAGCCGTGGAGGGGCGAAACATGAAGAGCGCCTGTCTTGGCACCGTCGTCGCATTGCTGTTTAGCGCGTCGGCGAGTGCCGCCGATCCGGAGTTCGTGAAAAAAATCTACACCTACAAGACGGTCGATGGCGTCGACGTGCAAGCGGACGTCTACCGTGCCGACGACGCGCACGTGCGGCCGGTCCTGGCACACTTTCACGGCGGCGCGTTGATCATGGGCAGCCGCGCCGGCGTGCCCAAGAATCTGCTCGACCTTTGCCGCGATGAAGGGTTCGCGCTCGTTTCGTTCGATTATCGCCTCGCCCCGGAGCTCAAGTTGCCGGCGATCGTCGAGGACGTCGAAGATGCCCTCCGCTGGTTGCGGACGAAAGGGCCGGAACTATTCCATGTCGATCCGGAGCGACTGGTCGTCACGGGCGGGTCGGCGGGCGGATATCTGACACTGTTAACCGGATTCCGCGTCCGCCCGCGGCCGAAGGCGCTCGTCGCCTATTGGGGCTACGGCGACGTGGACGGCGATTGGTATGCGAAGCCGTCGGCGTTCTATCGCACGTCGGCACCGCTCGTCGACAGAGCCGAAGCGATGCGAGCCGTCGGCGGCAAGGTCCTGACGGGCACGAGCGGCGGTCGCAGCCCGCGGGGGCAATACTACCTCTACCTGCGGCAGAACGGATTCTGGACGAAGGAAGTTACCGGCTTCGAACCCGGCCGCGACCACGACAAACTGACGCCGTACTGCCCGGTGCGAAACGTATCGCGGGAGTACCCGCCGACGATGTTGGTCCACGGCACCGAAGACACGGACGTGCCGTATGACCAGTCGGCTGCGATGACGCGCGAACTCGCGCGCCACGGCGTCGCGCACGAACTGGTCACAGTTACCGGCGCCGGCCATGGACTCGCCGGCGGCGACAAAAGGCAGGCGGCACAAGCCCACGAGAAAGCGCTCGCCTTCATCCGCCGACATTTGCAGAAAACCGGCGCTCCCTAGCGGTCTTGCCTCGCGCGCCGAATGCGCCGGTTGTGCCGTTCTCTCAGACTCTTGAGGCATCGGCGGAATTCTCATCCCCGGTTGCACGTCCTCATCGGCGTCCTACCCTTCAGCGTCCATGGCAATCGCCACAAGAGACCCGGGGGCGGCGTGCCGACCATCCTGATCGTCGATGACGACCGCTGCTGCCGCGGGTACCTCCTCACCCTGCTCGGCCGGCGCGGCTATCGCCTGCTCGAGGCGGACGACGGCGCCGCCGGGCTAGCGCTGGCGCGCTCGGCGACGCCGGACCTGATTATCACCGACATCCTGATGCCGTCGATGGACGGTTACGAGTTTGTCCGCCAGCTGCGGACGATCCCGGCCATTGCGGCGACGCCCGTGATCTTTTGGAGCGCCACCTATCTCGAGTCGGAGGCCGCGACGCTGGCCGGCCATTGCGGCGTGTCGCAAATCCTGACCAAGCCGTGCGACCCGGAGACCGTGCTTCGCACGGTGCAGGAGGCCCTTCACGCGGAACCGCACGCCGGCGCCGTGCCGCGGCCGTCGCATTTCTACCGCGAGCACTTGCGGATCCTGACCAACAAGTTGTTGCAGAAGGTCGAGGATTTGGAGGCGGCACGCAGGCAATTGCAGCAGTCGCTGGACGAAACGCGGAAGGCCCACCACGAACTCGCCGACACCTACGAAGCGACGCTGGAAGGTTGGGTCCGCGCCTTAGACCTTCGCGACTATGAGACCGAAGGGCACACACAGCGGGTGACGGAGCTGACCGTGCGGCTGGCCCGGGCGATGGGCGTCGCCGGCGAGGACCTTATCCGGGTCCGCCGCGGGGCGCTGTTGCACGACATCGGCAAAC
The DNA here is from genome assembly GCA_035494815.1 of Gemmataceae bacterium. GTDB lineage: Bacteria > Planctomycetota > Planctomycetia > Gemmatales > Gemmataceae > DATJGQ01. The sequence goes on along the minus strand of DATJGQ010000065.1, from coordinate 8,264 downwards.
TCGGCGTCCCCGACCGCATCCTGCACAAGCGCGGCCCGCTCGACGAGCAAGAAACCAGGCTCATGCGGATGCACCCGGTCTACGCCCGCCAGATGCTCGAACCGATCCCGTTCCTCCGGTCGTCGATGGAAATCCCGTATCTGCACCACGAGCGGTGGGACGGCACTGGTTACCCGACCGGTTTGAAGGGTGAGCAAATCCCGTTGGCCGCCAGGATCTTCGCCGTCGCGGACGTGTACGACGCCTTGCGGTCGGACCGGCCTTATCACAGCCCCGTGTCTGAGTCCGAAGCCCGCCAGTACATTCACGACCAGTCGGGAAGGCATTTCGATCCCCACGTCGTCCGCAGCTTCCTGGCGCTCGGGCCCTGACCGGGACGCCGATTTCTCGCCTGACGTTTTTCTGCTCATTGTCTTGAGGTGGCCGCGATGGTATAGTCGTTTTCCGCCTGCCGCGCCCGTCTTTTCCGTGAGGGGCCGATGACCTCCATACGGACGCCACGTCAAGCGCCGGCATTCACGCTGATCGAGTTGCTGGTGGTCGTGGCCATCGTTTCGCTGCTGATCAGCCTGATCTTGCCCGCGGTCCAAAAGGCCCGCGAAGCGGCGCATCGGACGAGGTGTACGAACAACGTCAAGCAGATCGCACTGGCGACGCACGTCTGCCACGACACGCACGGCAAGCTACCCACGTGCGGCAACTTTTTCCCGACGATCACGGCGCGGCGCGGCTCGGTTCAGTTCTTCCTCCTGCCGTTCCTGGAACAGACAGCCCTCTATGAATCGATTCCCCCGACGGCGCCCTCGAGCGATCTGTACACGGCACCGCCGCCGAGCGTTCTCGTCTGTCCGTCCGACCCGACGGACGACGTGGTCGCGATCACGACCATCTTTGGGAAAGTTGTGGGCTTGTGCAATTACGCCGCGAACGTCCAGGTCTTCGGCCAGCAGACGGGCGCGCCGAAATACTCGCGGCTGCCGTGCGACGTGCCGGACGGTTTGTCGAACACCGTCTTTTTTGCGGAGCGGTATAAGGTCTGCCCCGAGGTCACGGGCGGACGAATGGCGTGGGCGGGGACGACCTCGACCCAGTGGGACCCAAATTTCGCGTGGAACCAGACGTCGGCCTTGCAATTGCCACAGTGGTCCCCGCCGCAGTCGGAGTGCAACGCGTTCGCGACGCAATCCTATCACCCGGGAATTCTGTTAGTGGGGATGGGAGATGGAAGCGCACGCGCCGTCGGGTCCGGCCTGCAATTCCCCACTTGGAAAGCAGCCGTCCTTCCCGCCGACGGCGGCGCGCTCGGCTCCGACTGGTAAGCTAGGCTATTCGACCTCGACCCGCTGATCGGCGGAGCTCGCCCCGCCGGATACGGTCAGCGTGTAATCGCCGACGTTGACGTCATCGAACTCGAAGGCCCAATAAATCTGCACGTCCGGCGGGCCCCACAGCGAGGTGACTGTCCCCCCACCGTCGGGCGTCAGGCCTGCGGACAGGGCCGAACCTTCATCCGTCGTCCCGTACGTAAGGAAAATGGGACCGACGGGCAGGTCGTCATCCGTCGGGTAGTCGATCGTGATGCTGTGGTGCCCGAGTTCGACCGCGAGGTTATCGACGGAATTCGCTTCATTGCTGCCATCTTTCCGAATCTCGAGGCGGTAGTGCGTGCCGACGGGCATGTTGACGAACGCCAACGCCCAATGTCGTCCGCCGGTCCGAAGCGGCTTTCCTTCGGCGAGCGAACGGCCCTGCCGGTCGGTCAGGGTTCCGCGCAACTGACCGGGGGCGCCGAGCCACCGGCCGTAGGCGACGAAGAACGGATGGCGGAATTTTCTACCCGGTTTCGGATGGATGATGGAGAAGCTACTCGACATCGAGGTTTCCTCCTGGGTCAGGTTCGATCACCACCGAGCGGAACGCGGCGACGCCGCGGTAGACGAACAATCCGAGCGAACCCCGCGGAGCAAAATCGGCTTTCGCGAGATCCTTGAGCGATTCATCTCCCTGCCGAGCGATCTGTTTTGTCACCGCCCCGGCGGTCTGCCGACCGATATCCTCGACCGGCAGCTTGCCGATCGGCTGACCGTCGTCCCAAACAGCGCGGACGGTGTTCGGCGTCACTTCCACCACGAGTTTCCGCCAGGTCGTTCGGCGGAAACCCGGTGCGACATTGACACCGCGACTTTTTCCTTCGACACGAAGATCGAACGCCCGCCCGCCGACGTCACCGCGCAAGTAGGGGGAGAGGCTCACGGGCGTGCCGGGATTAATATCGTCGAACGAAAATCGCAGCATCTGATGCACGACGCCGGCGGATGTGACGTGCTCCCGGTGTGCCAGGAACAGGCCCACTTCGCCATGCTGATGACTCTCGACGTGCCGTACCTCGGCCCTGAGCCGATAGGACGGCCACTGCGGGTCGCGCACCAGCTCGAGCAGTGCGCAGCCCCACGATTCCACGGAGAATCCTCGTCCGCGTGATCCGGGCGCTTGATTGGCGTCGTCTTGAATGCACCAGCGCGACCAACGCGGCTGGCCGGTCTCGCCGATCAGGACGACATTTTCCCCTCGAGCGAGCGTCGATTCAATGTCAGCAATGGCACGTTCCGCCGGCTCCGGCCCGCTCCGGGCGAAAATCAATGCGAGAATGCAGGCCGCGGCGGCGGCGAGCGCCGCACGACGTGTCGCCTTCGATCGTCGTGCTGCGTGCCAAAGGCGGACGGGCCAGCGCGGGCGCCGGGCCTGTGTCGGCCGGCCGTCCAACCATCGCCCGAGGTCGTCGGCCAGGGCTTCCGCCGACGTGTATCGCCCCGACGGCTCTTTCGCCAAACAGCGCAGGCAGATCGCTTCGAGCGTCCGGTCTAGGTGAGGCCGGAGTCGCGACGGCGGCTCCGGCTCGAGGGTCTGTACTTGCCGCAGTGTTTCCGAATGGGTCTCGGCCTTGAACGGCGGACGGCCGGTCAACGCCTCGTAAAGGATCGCCCCGAGCCCGTAGACGTCTGCCGGAACGCCCGATACGTTCGCCTGGCCGCGGGCCATTTCGGGCGCCATATAACCGGCCGTTCCGAGGATCGTATCGTCCCGCGTGTGTCCCCGATCATCGTCGAGCAATTTGGCCAGCCCGAAATCGCTCAGTTTCATCGCGCCGCCGGCGCCGAGCAGGACGTTGGCGGGCTTGAGGTCGCGGTGGATCACGTCGTGCCGGTGCGCGAAATCGACGGCGGCGGCCAGCACGCGGACCAACCCGGCGGCTTCCCGTTCGGCCATCCGCCCGGCGGACAGTCGGTCGGCAAGATTTCCCCCGTCCACGAATTCCATGGAGAAGTATTTGCAACCGTCTTCCTCGCCGAACTCGTGAACACAGACGATGTTCTCGTGCCGAAGCCGGGCGATCGCCTCGACCTCGGTCCGCAAGCGGGCCAGGACGGAGACGTCGGCGAACGGCCCGGTCCGTGCGATTTTGACGGCGACCACACGGTTCAACGGAAGCTGCCGCGCCTTGTACACCACCCCCATTCCGCCGCGGCCGATCTCCTCGAGCAGTTCGTATTGTCCCCACCGCCGGGGCAGCGCGAGCCGCTGACCGCGGCGCGAATCCACGACCGTCCGACTGCCACGGGCGGTCGACTCCACCGGCTTCTGACCGCCGAGATGCCGGCGCAACGTCGTGACGAGCGAGTCGTTGCCGTCGTATTGGTCGAGAAACGACTCACAGCGAGGGCACCTCGACAGGTGCGCGGCCACGGATTCGAATACTCCCGCCGGGAGCTTGCCGGAACTGTATGCAGCGAGAACCTCCGCGTTGGGGCACTGAGTCGTGTCGGCGTGTCGTTCATCCCGGACCATGACGCGATTTCTCTTGGACGGTAGGTCAGGCTGTGCCTGACGACCCCTCTGTGGCACCGCCAGTCCGCCCTATCGGATAAGGTCCTTGAATTCGTCGCGCAGGCGCTGCAGGACGCGCGCCTTTGCCAAGTAAACGGCGTTCCGCGAGAGTTCCAAATCCTGGGCGACGCCGGCGGGAGGCTGTCCGTCGACGACCACCCGCCAGAACGCCTTCCAGGTCACCTCTTCAAAATCGCCGACGATGAGCTCGAGGGCCCGTCGATAGAGCACTCCGACTTCCTCCGCCACTTCCGCGTCCGATCCATCCGGTGGTTCCGCGTCTTCGACGTTGAGCAGCTCGTGATACGCGTCGCTGCCACCGGTCTCGGCGTAATTCGGCGGCTCCCTCCTCAGGTGGTCGCGGATCTTGTTTCGCGTGATCGTCCGCAGCCAACCGCGAAACGTATGGCCGGCCTCCTCCGCACGAAAGGCGCCAATGTGCCCCGAGACGGCGAGGAAGACGTCCTGCTTGATGTCGGCGGCGTCGGCACGGCCGAGTTTCGCCTGCCGGCACCAGCGCAAAATTAGCGGCTCGTATAAGTCGACCAGCCGCTCCCAAGCCCCGCGGTCCCTTGCCCGGGCCCGCTCGAGCAGCGTAGCGGAGGTCGGAGGATTCGACCCGCTATTAGGTATAACGGGCGGGTCTGTCATGAAAATTGTCTTTCGACGCGAGTGCGGGCAGCCGGCGGACTTGCGCCCGAATCCGGCCATCGTCGCGCGACCGTCCGCTGACGGCGGGCCGTCACCGACACGGATTTGTGACAGACGCCGCCGTTATACCTTATAGGGGCACATGACGCGAGCCGCCCGCCATGATAATGGGGCGGTCGAGCGTCTGTCCACAGGTGCCAGCGTTGTAGCGCTCAGACGTGATGCGCGAACCTACGGGGGCACGCCACGGCGATGACGACCAACGAACTGATCTCCGCGCCGCAGGAGGAGGACGAGCGGACCCGCCTACTGGATTCGACCGTCGAGGCGGCTTACGGGCTGGACCTCGCGGGAAACTGCACGTTTTGCAATCCCGCCTGCACCCATCTCCTGGGCTATGCCGACCCGAACCACATTGTCGGCAAGAACATGCACGCCCTGATCCACTACAGGCGGGCGGACGGGACGCCCTATGTGCAGGAAGACTGTCCGATCTACCGCGCTCTGCAAGCGGGCGAACGTGCGCACGTGGAGGGCGACATCTTTTGGCGCGCCGACGGGTCCGGCTTTCGGGTCGAATACTGGTCGCACCCGACTCGCCGGGGCGGCGGCATCGCCGGCGCGGTCGTCACTTTCCGGGACACCGGCGGGCGGAGCGAACGCGAGAACCTGATCCGCCAAACGCGGAAGACCGACCCGGTCGTCCAGCTCGCCGGCCACCTGGCCTACGAACTCAGTAACCTCTTAACGGTCATCTACGGCTATGGAGACATGGTGCTCGCAAGCGCGCCGGCCGGCGCTCCCGCCCACGACTTGGTGCGAAAAATGATGGCTGCGGCGGGCCGGGCCAACGTGGTGACGAACAAGCTGGAGGCGCTCAGTCGAACTGCCATCTTCCACCCCGAAATCGTCGATCTCCGCCTGCTGGTCACCAAACTCGATAGCGATATCCGTCGCATCATCGGCACCGGCATCCATCTGACCGTTAGCGTGTCATCGCAGCCGGCGACGGTGCAGACAGATCCGAATCAGATCGAGCAGGTCATCCTCTACTTGGTGGCGAACGCCCGGGACGCCATGCCGCGGGGCGGCCGGCTTGCCATCGACGTGCTTGGCGCCGCTCTGGACGCGGATTACGTTCGCACGCATCCGTCCGCGCGACCGGGTCCTCACGTCGTCCTCGCGGTGAGCGACTCGGGATGCGGAATCGACCCCGCGATCATGGCCAGGCTCTTTGAGCCGTTCGTCACGACCAAAGGAAAGGGTGGTACCGGGCTGGGATTGGCGATCGTCAACCAAATCGTCAAACAGAGCGGCGGACACGTGGAGATCGCGAGCGAAGTAGGGCGAGGGACGACCGTGGAAGTTTATCTGCCGCGCGTTTGATTGCGGTCCGCGGCGCGGTATGATCCGCCGCAGCCCGGCAGGAAGTCACCGTAAATGGCCGCCCCTGAACCCCGCCCCGTCGCCGGCGTCACGACCGTCTATCGCAAGCGGTCGCACGCCGACGTCATCCTCGGCAAGATCCTCGAAGGCTTCGCCCACGACGGCAAGGAGAAGCCGGGCCTGCGACTCGTCTCGTTGTACGTGGACCAGTTCCCGGACGGCGATATGAGCCGGGACCTCGCGGGCAAGCACGGGTTCAAACTCTGTCAGTCCATTCCCGAGGCGCTGACGCTCGGCGGTGACAAGCTCGCCGTGGACGGCGTCCTCGTCGTCGGCGAGCACGGCGACTACCCCGATAACGAGAAGGGCCAAAAGCTCTACCCGCGGCGGAAGTTCTTCGAGGAGGTCGCGAAGACTTTCCGCAAGACCGGGAAGTCCGTCCCGGCGCTGATGGACAAACACTTGTCGGCGACCTGGGCCGACGCGAAGTGGGTGTACGACACGGCGAACGAGCTTTTCTGCCCACTGCTCGCCGGGTCGACGATACCTCTCACCTGGCGGCGGCCGAAGTTGACACTGCAGAAGGGGTGCGAACCGACGGCGGCGGTGCAACTCGGCTACGGCCCGTTCGAGGCGTATGGCTTCCACGCTCTGGAAGGCTTGCAGTGCATGGTCGAACGTCGCAGCGGCGGCGAAACCGGCGTTGCAGCCGTCACCACGTTGACCGGGCGAGCGATGTGGGACGCCTTGGCCGCGGGTCGATTCTCGCAAGAGTTGCTCGAAGAGGCGATCCGCCGCGCGCCGGCGCACGCCAAAGGTGATTACAAGGAGTTGTCCGCAAAGACGAAGGACGCCGGAATCATGCTCGTCGAATACCGCGATGGGCTCACGGCGGCGGTGGCGATGCTCAACGGCTTCCTGCGCGAAGGCGACGGCGGCGCCTTTTGCTTCGCCGGCCGACTCAAGGGCGAAGAGCAGCCGCGGTCCACTCAGTTCTATCTGCAGCAGCCGGAACCGTTCGCCCACTTCGGCTACCTGGTCCGGGCCTTCGATTGGATGGTGCGTACCGGCCACGCGCCGTACCCGGCCGCGCGGACGCTGCTGACGACCGGCGTCCTCGACGCCGCGATGACCAGCCGGCACCAGGACGGCAAGCGGATCGAGACGCCACACCTCGCCATCCGTTACACGCCGACCGACTGGCCTTTCGCCGACGACCCGATTCCCGGCCGGACGCCGTAAGGAAGAAGGCGCCATGACTGACACGGCAAATTCCCTGGCCGCTTTTCTCGGGCCGCCCGCCGACATGCCGATCCCGGCGCGGCTCAACGTCGCGATTACCGCGCTGGTTGTCGGCTCGGCGATCGCCCTGCTCTGGCTCGGCTCACACGTCGACGCGTGGTATGCGGTCCTCGCCGTCGGCGTCGCGTTCTCTTACGTACTCCTGACGAACTACGCCCTGTTGCACGAGGCGTCGCACGGCAACTTGCACCCTGACAGGCGCGTCAACTACTGGCTCGGTTTCATTACCGGCACCTTTTTCCCCATGCCATTCAGCTTGATCCGCTCGACGCATCAAGGCCACCATTTGCGTAACCGCACCGACTTCGAGATGTTCGACCTGTACTATCCCACTGACAACCGGTTCCTGAAATATGGTCAGTGGTACTCGATTCTCTGCGGTCTATTCTGGCCGGTCGTGCCTCTCGGGGCGGTGCTTTTCGCGGTCTGGCCGGCCGTATTACGAACCCGAGGCTTCCGCGCCGCACGTTCGTCGAGCTACATCCTCGGCGACGTGCGGACGGCCCAGGTGCGGGCGATCCGTGGCGAAGTCGTGTTGATCGCTGGCATGTTCGCCGCGCTCGCTTGGCTGCTCGAGCTGCGGCTGGTCAACACGCTCGTTCTCTACGCCTGCTTCTCGATCAACTGGTCGACGCGACAATACGTCGGGCATGCGTTCACCCGGCGGGACGTGGTCGAAGGGGCGTGGAACTTGCGGCACAACCCGATCATGACTTGGGTGCTCTTGCACGGCGAGTACGACCTCAATCATCACCGCCGGCCGGACGTGCCGTGGTACTACCTGTCGCGGCTGTCGGCACCGGATGAGCGACGGCCGAGTTACGCCCGACACTACTGGCGGCAATGGTTGGGCCCACGGCCGGCGACGGAACCGGCGCCGGAGTCACTGCGGTCGCTGCCGCTGTCGATCCACCAATGATGCCGCCCGGACAGCGGTTGTGGCACTGGCCGACGCGGGACCATCTCCGGCGCGCGATGCAAGTCAGCGCGGCCGTCAGCCTTTGGTTCGTACTCGTCTACGGCGGGGCGGACTGGCTGAC
>DATJGQ010000064.1:0-4775 GCA_035494815.1 Gemmataceae bacterium | reverse complement strand
GGTCCACCCGCCGGCGGCGCGCCCGCTGGCGGTGCACCCGCCGGAGGTCCACCCGCGGGCGGCGCACCTGCGGGAGGCGGTCCGCCCGCTGGCGGCCCGCCCGCACGCGCGGGTCCACCTGGCCCGCCGGGTCCGCCAACTGGGGCAGCGCCCGGAGGCTGCGGGCCGTCCTCGAAGGTCGCCATGTTCCACGCCAGGTTTTCACTGACGTACTGCTGCTGCAGGAATCCGCCGAATGGGGCGGTGCCGTCCGGATTCGTCCGGTAGGCCTGCATTCGCATCGCCGGCGTCGTGAGGTGAATGTCGGCCTCGAAGGTCTTCAGGACCTGGCGAGGCCAGGGGGCAGTCGCGCTCACGGCCTGGCCGAAGTTGAAGGTCGAGCCGCGTCCGGAGTAGTAAATCGACGTCAGGTTGGGCGCCCCGAGCGCCGTCGCGGCCGCATCGAGCGTCGAGGAGGCGCTCTGGCCGCCCTGACCGACGAGGGCGCCTGTGGCTGAGAGCACGAACATCGCGACGAACACGCGCTTCATCGATTCCTCCCTGCAAGTTCCCGGCAAACAAAAAAGCGGGGTCCGCGCCTCGGCCGCGGACCCCGCTTCGTGAGTGACGTAACGGTGTAAGAGCTAGCTCTTCTTGGCCGCGGCCGGCTTCTTGGCGCCCGCGGGTGCGGCCGCCTTCGAGAGCTCGTTGAAGACCTCGGTGATGAACATGTCGGACGTCCAGCTTGGCAGCTTGCCGTACTGCGCGTCGTACTCGAGCGTCACATGCGCGGCCTTGACCTGATCGAGCGTTGCGCCTTTCTTGACCATCGCCGCGATGCGGTCGCGCACGATGGTCACCGTGTCGCGGTACTCGACGGCGTCGGTTTGGTTGTAGATGCGACCGTTGCCTGTGACGATTCGGGTCCCACCCTGCTGGTTGTATTCCGGAACGGCCGTGCCGACGACCTGGTTCAGGCCAGCGAGGACGCCCGTAATCGACCCGCCCTTTTCGGCGTCGATCATCGGGAAGCTGTCACCCGGGAGGATCGGGCCCGTGACGAGGACGTCTGATTTCCGGAAGAACACCATGATGTCGCCATCGGTGTGGGCCGCGGCCACGTGGTGCAGCTCGATCGGCTCGCCGCCGTACCACATGTTCTTGCGGACCGTGAAGAAGGTGTCCGTCGGCCACGCGTCGGTCGGCCTGGACGCCGACTGGCCGGTCGGGGCGCTCATCCGGTTGAGGACGTTTTCGAACGAGATAATGCCCGCGCCCGCGCCGTTGAAGCCGCCTGCGGCCCCACCAGGGGCGCCAACAGCGACACCACCCGGGCCCGCGTTGTTGTTCGCGGCCTGCGCTGGCGTGATGGACTTGGCGATCTTCTCGTTGCCGCCCGTGTGATCGATGTCGACGCTGGTGTCGATGATCCACCGCAGCATCCGCGGTTTCCACTGTTGCAGCACGGCGATGACCTTGTCGGCCGCCGCTTCGGCGCCCGCGTCCACGAGGAGGATGCCCTGGTCGCTGACCTGCACGGCGATGTTGCCGCCCGCACCGCCGATCAACCAGATGTTGCCCTGCACCGGAATCACGACCAGTTGGTCGCGGAGCCGTCTGAGGTCCGGAATGACGCCCGCCTTGATGTCCTCAGGCTTGACGCCAGTCTTCCAGGTGTCCTCGGCCGAATGGAAATTCGGCTGCGGAATCTGCGGAGCCACGGGCGAGACCTGAACTGTTGGTGCTGGTTGCTGCGCGCGCGTGCCGGGAACGAGCGCCACCGCCACGAGGCCCAGGAGCGCCACCGACCACGCCGCTTTTTTCCCAATCGTCACGAAACACCTCTTTGAATCATGTCGCCGGCGACCGCCGGCGAGCCGTTACTTCTTTGTCGGGGCCTTCTTGGCGCCTGCGGCCTGCTCGGCCTCAGCCTTTGCCTTGGCGTCCGCCTCTTCCTTCGCAAACTGCTTAATCTTGTCCATGAATTCCGGATAGGTGGTTTCCTTGCCGCCAATCGTTGCCTTGTACGGCAGGTTGTGCGCTTGGGCGAACTCCTCGTGCAGCGTACCCAGCGGGAACGCCGGCACCCAGCCAAGGGGCTTGTCGCCCAATTCGTCAACCGATTCGAACGCGTTGCCGAACGCCATGTTGCCGTTCGTGTTCAACATCCAGTTGTGGGTGCGGACCAGTGGCTCTTCGAGGAAGATCGGATCGTCCACGCTGAAGAACGAGGTCAGATACAGCCCATGGCGGAAGAAGTGCTCTGTCAAGACGCCGTATGGACTCGTGGCCGATCCATTGCGCTGAACCACACCCTGCTTCATGTGGGTGGTCGTGACCACCAACTGGCCGTTGTCCCAGACGCCGGTCGAGAACCCGTCCCACGTGTGCTCCGAGTAGTCCGACGGATGCGGCCGGCCGTCCATCCACACGACGCGATCCGCGCGGCCAAATCCGCCGGCGATTGTGTACGCCAGCAGGTTCTGCGTGACCGGGTCAAGAATTCTGAGAATCCGCAGTGCCGGGCCGGGACCGCGCATCAGATACTGCACGGGGTGTGCCTGCGACTGCCGCTCGGGCTGCGACAGAATCGTCGCGTCCCACGCCTGCGCCTTCTGGCGGTCGGCGGCATTGATCGGCAAGCCGGTGTAGTCGCCAAGCTCCGGGCCGGGCGCCCGATGCGGTTGGTCCTCGTTGACCACCACGGCCCAGTCGCCCGAGATATCAGTTCTCACTATGGGGGGGGTGGCTGCGGGCCCCTGGGCTTTGCCGGGGAGAGTCATCAGGCCAGCCATAAGCACCGACAAGCCGATTGCCACGCTGACGCGCGTCATGCTGAACATGCTGTTCCTTCCTAGAGGTGCCAAAAGTGAGCGGAGCATAATAACCTGCAATACGACGGAGACTCATATGAAATTTCGCCCTAAGCGTACCTCGGCCGAACAAGGTTAAGTTAAGGCACTTCTTGGAGTTCCAGCTACCTGATTCTGGGTGGGAATCGTTCGCGCGACGCGAGCCCTACTTTGCCGTGCTCACGTCCCCCGAGTTCCTTCGCGCCAATCTGACGGCCGAAACGGAGCGTGCGTTTTTCGCCGGCGGCGAAGAATACGTGGCCTGGATGCGGCGGGTCATCGACGAGCGGCTGGTGCCGGAGTTTGCGCCGCTCTCGACGCTCGAGTACGGGTGCGGCGTGGGACGCCTGGCTCTGCCGTTTGCGTCTCGCCCGGGACGGGTGACGGCCGTTGACCGCTCGCCCGCCATGCTCGATGCCGCGCGGCACGAGGCGGAACGCCGCGGTGTCCGTCACATCGAATTCCTGACACCCCGCGAGCTGTTCACGTTGGGGGGCGACCCGGGAGGCCGCCGGCCGGTGTTCGACCTCGTGAACTGTTACGGAGTCCTCCAACGCCTGCGTCCAGCCGACGGCATGGCGCTCCTGCAACAGTTGGTGGCCCTCATCGCGCCCGGCGGCGTGGGTGTGTTCCATGTGCCGTTCCTCTCGACGGCGTCGAGGCTCGTCGCGGTGTCGCGGTGGATGCGGGAGTCGGTGCCGGGCATCAACGCCCTGACGAACATCCTCCGCGGCAAGCCGTCTGGCGAGCCTTTCATGCCGAGCCATACCTACGACCTCAACGGCGCTCTTCGGGCCCTGTACGGGCCGTCGCTCGAAACCGCGCACTTGGTCTTCGAGCACCAGGACGGGTTCGCGGCGGCGATTGTCTTCGTGCAGGTGCCGCGTGAGGGAGCGAGCCGGGCCGGCGCGCGTCGCCAAAGCGCGGATGCTCCGCCGATCGACGTGCGCGAGATGATTGCCACGACGTCGATCGAAGATCTCAATCGCACGGCCGAAACCTACTTCGCCTCGCTGACCGACTGGAATCATCATCTCGCGAAGCCGTTCAACAACGCCGACGAGACGCCGACGCTCTTGCTGGATGTCGCGATGCTGCTGCAGGGGCTTCGGCTGACGGCTGGCACCCGCGTCCTAGAGTTCGGGGCCGGCACGGGCTGGCTTTCCCGTTTCCTCACGCAGCTCGGCTGCCGGGTGACGTTGCTCGATGTGTCGCCGACGGCGCTTCGCATCGCGCGCGAGCTATACGATCGGCATCCGGTCATCGGCGAGCGTCCCACGCCGGTGTTCCTGCCATTCGACGGACGGCGGATCGACCTGCCGGACGCCAGCGTCGATCGCATTGTCAGCTTCCACGCGTTTCACCACGCCGCCAATCCCAACGCCATGCTCGAGGAGTTCGGCCGCGTGCTCGCGCCCGGAGGCATCGCCGCCTTCGCGGAGCCAGGCCCGCGCCACGCCGAGCGTCCACAGTCCCAGTTCGAGATGCGCACCTACGGCGTGGTCGAGAACAACGTGGACGTCCACGCCATCTGGCGACAGGCCCAGACCTGCGGCTTCACTGATCTCAAGCTCGTCGTCTATCACCCGCCGCCGTTCCACGTGTCGCTCGAGGAATACGAGGACCTGCTGGCCGCTGGACCGACCCTGGATCGCTGGGACGCGTCGACGCGCGGCGTTCTGCGTCATATCCGCAACTTCTTTTTGTACAAAGGACCTCCCGCGCCGACCGACAGCCGGTCAGCCGCGGGGTTAAGGTGCGCGATCCGTGCCGAGCTCACAAGCCCGCCGGGGAGCCAGCCGCTGGTCGTCGACGCGACGGTGAAGAACACCGGGGAAGCGCTCTGGCTCGCGCCGGGCATCGAGGTTGGTGCCGTGCAACTCGGCGCCCACCTGTATGACGAAGCGGGGACCCTTCTGGCGTTCGACTTTCACTGGGAGCATC
>DATJGQ010000063.1:0-4365 GCA_035494815.1 Gemmataceae bacterium | reverse complement strand
TCCATCGGCCGTTCGCTCCCCTGGCGTTTCCCGTTTCTACGGCAGCATCTTCCCGCCCGTCAGATCCATCACCGATCCGGTCACATAGCTCGACTCCGCCGACGCCAGAAACACGAAGGCCGGCGCCATCTCCGCGGGCTGCGCGGGGCGGCCGAAAGGGCTGTCCTGCCCGAATTTCTCAACCTTTTCCTTAGGCATCGTCGACGGAATCAGCGGCGTCCACACGGGACCCGGCGCCACCACGTTCACACGGACTCCCTGTTTCACCGCCAATTCCGACAGCGCCTTGGAGAACGTCACGATCGCGCCCTTGGTCGTCGCGTATGCCAGCAACATACCGTTCGGTTTGTACGCCTGGACCGACGCGGTATTGACGATCGCGCCACCTTCCTTCATGCGAGGGAGCGCGGCCTTCGAGAGATAGAACATGGCGTAGATGTTCGTGCGGAACGTGTGGTCCCACTCCTCCGAGCTGAATTCCTCGACTTCCTGATGCGTCATCTGGTACGCCGCGTTGTTCACCAGGATGTCGATCTTCCCGAACTCCGCGACCACCCGTTCGATCATCGTCCGGCAGTGCTGCTCGTCGGTGATATCGCCCGGGAGCAGCAGCGCGCGCCGGCCCGCCTGCCGCACCCATCGCTCCGTCTCCCTCGCGTCCTCTTCTTCTTCGGGCAGGTAGGAGATCGCGACGTCCGCGCCCTCCCGCGCGTACGCGATTGCGACCGCGCGCCCAATCCCGCTGTCGCCGCCGGTAATCAGCGCGGCTTTTCCGCGCAAACGGTCGAACCCTTGGTACGACTTCTCGCCGTGATCCGGCTTCCTGTTCATCTCGGTGGTGAGCCCCGGCGTTTCCTGCGGAGGCTCTTCGATTTTCTGCGGCATGTTGCTCCTTGCGGCATCCGGTAAAGCGATCCAGGCGCCGATGAGCGGAAACTCGCATTCCTCCGGGACGCGCGCGAAATATGCGACCATAGACGCTTCGCCGTTCGGGACCACGCAATGATCAGGGCCATCGCTTTCCTCCTTTTTTCCTTTGCCGCTGCAGCGCAACAGTACGTGATCTCCACTTTCGCGGGCGGTGTTCCTCCCGTCACTCCCGCCGCCGCTGCGGGTGTTTCCATCGGAGATCCGCCACGGGTCGCCGTCGATGCGGCCGGAAACATTTACTTCGGAAGCCTCCACGCCATCTACAAGGTCGATCGCTCGGGCACGCTGCTCCGCATTGCAGGCGCTGGACGCGCGGGCCAGACCTCCGACGGTCCCGCGCTCGCGACGGAGCTCGACTACCCCGTCGGCATTGCGGTCGACCCCGCGGGGACCATCTACTACGCCGAGCGCAACGGGGGCGGGCTGCTGCGCCGCATCGCTTCCGGCGCGATCAGCTCGATGACCGTCGAGGGTGTCGTCCGTCCGATGGGCATCCGCTCCGACTCCGCCGGTAATCTCTATCTCGCCGATATGGCCGCCAATGTGATCCGGAAGCTCTCGACCACCGGCGCCGTGACCATCGTCGCGGGGAACGGGACTCCGGGATTCAGCGGCGACGGCGGACCTGCCACAGCGGCATCGCTCAACGGTCCCGAGGGAATGACGACGGACCCGGCCGGCAATCTCTACATCGCCGACACCTTCAATCATCGCGTGCGCGTCGTGGCGCCCGACGGGACCATCTCGACCTTCGCCGGAACCGGATTCCCCGGCTATGGCGGCGACGACGGCCCCGCCAGCAGCGGGACGATGATTCTGCCCACCGACGTCGCCGTCGACGCGGCAGGAAACGTGTACATCGCCGACCTCGGCAACAGCCGCGTGCGCAAGGTGACCCGAGGCGTCATCACGACCCTCGCCGGCAACTCGGGCGGTCTGCCTCCGCGCGACGGTCTTGCCGCGACCGCCGTCCGCCTCGCCGGGCCGACCGGGCTCGCCGTCGACGCGCAGGGCGCGGTCTACATCGCCGAGGGCTCCATCGGCTCCGGCTCCGAGCTCGACCGCGGCTCGTTCCGCATCTGGAAGGTCGTAGGCGACAGAATCACCTCCGCCGCGGGCGTGGGATTGCGAAGCTTCTCCGGCGACGGCGGCCCCGCTGCGCTGGCGCAGTTCGATGCTCCCGCCGCGCTCGCATACGACGGCAAGGGGAACCTGTACATCGCGGACTCGCAGAATCATCGGATCCGCCGGATCGCGCCCGACGGCGTAGTGACGACCGTTGCCGGTAACGCACTCCCCGGATTCTCCGGCGATGGCGGCCCTGCCACGTCCGCCGAGCTGAATCGCCCGACCGGCGTCGCCGTGGACTCGAACGGCAACATCTACATCGCCGATTCCGGCAACAACCGCGTCCGCATGGTCTTCGCCAGCGGCATCATCGGGACCCTCGCCGGCAACGGCAACACCGCGCTTTTCGGTGACGGCGGCAACTCCGCGCTGGCCGCGCTCAACCGGCCGCAAGGCGTTGCGGTCGACTCGAGCGGCGCCGTGTATATCGCGGACACCGGCAATCACTGCATCCGCCGAGTCGTGAACGCGGTGATCGACACGGTCGCGAGCGGCTTGAGGACGCCGATCGGAGTCGCCGTGGACGATAGCGGTTCGATCTGGGTCGCGGACGCCGGCGACGGCACGGTGCGGCAATTTCTGAAGGGCGGCACGTTGACCGCGGCGCTACCCGGCGCGCGCGGCATTGCCATCGATGCCGGCGGGCGCGTGTTCGCGGCCGGGACGGATCGCGTGGTTCGGGTGGAGAGCGACGGGTCGTTGACGACCATTGCGGGCTCCGGGCAGTGCTGTTATTCCGGCGACGGCGGTCCGGCGGGCGCGGCGAGACTGAATGGGCCGTGGGGAGTCGTTTCCGACTCCTCCGGCAACCTCTACATTGCGGACAGTGGCAACGACGCGATTCGCGTCGCCACCGTTAGCGCCACTACCTTCTTCATCCGCAGCGTGGCCAATGGCGCGAGCAATCTCGCGGGCGCCGTGGCGTCGGGCGAGGTCGTCACCATTTACGGCGCAGGGCTCGGTCCCGCGACCCTCGTCGGCGCGACCCTGACCGCGCCTCCGACGGACCTCGCGGGCACGCGGGTGCTCGTCAACGGGACACCGGCGCAGATCCTGTACACGTCGGCGGGGCAGGTTTCCGCGGTGATGCCGCCTGGCCTCAGCGGCGCCAGGGCAGATATCGTCGTGCAGTTCGCCGGGGCGGCCACGTCCGCGTTTCCCGTGGCCGTCGTGCCGGCAGCGCCCGGTATCTTCACCGCTGACTCGACGGGCGGCGGACTTGCCCGCGCCTTGAATGCCGACGGAACGCCGAACGGACGGGCGAATCCGGCGGTAGCGGGCCTGCCGTTGACGTTCTTCTTGACCGGGGACGGCGGCGCTCAAGCAACGGTCACTATCGGCGGCCAGCCTGCGGAGATTCAGAATGCGTCTCGGCCATACCCCGGAGTGACGCAGGTTACTGTGACTGTGCCGCGCGAGGTGATCGGGCAGGCCGCGCTGGTCGTGACCGTCGGCGGTGTGTCGAGTCAGACGGGTGTGAGCGTGGTGCTGCAGTAGGTCGCTCTACGGCTTCTCCATCTCTGCCTTTAACGCCGTCCACTTGGCCAGCAGCTTTACTAGCGCGGCACGACGCTCCGTCACCGCGGCTGTGATCTGCGACGTCGGCGCCGTGTCCGAGCCCTGGAGTGTCGTCATCAGGCCGTTCAGCGCGGCCGAGACGCTGTTTAGCGTGTCCGGTCCGGCCGGCGCAGCGCCGCGACCTCCGCCGCCGCCGCGTCCGCCGAATCCCGCCTGGCCGGCGAGCTCGGTGAGGCGCTGCGAGAAGGCCGCGGAATTCGGCTGCGAGCGCGCGGCGGCGATCTGCTGCACGGCGGATTGCGCCGACTTGATGTCGTCGTAGAGCGCCTTCGACAGCGTGAACTGTTGTTGCAACCCGAGCGCAGGCGTCTTCACTCGAGGGTCCATCCGCAGCGTCAGTGGCTGCGTGTACGCCTTCCCGTCGACCGTGAGCCGCACGCGATACTGTCCCGGCGCGGCCCAGATCGAATTCGGGACCGGCGCGGTGTCGTGCGCGATCGCCGCGATCGGCAGCCCGCCGCGTCCGCCGCCGCCGCTCAGCGCCTGGTGCCGCATGTCCCACGTCCACCGATGCATTCCCGCCGACTTCGGCAGCGCGCGACCCGGACGCACCCAATCCGTCGGGACCGGGTAGTCCGGCCCGATCCGCTCCACCGGGTCGGTGTCTTTGTACGCGCGGATCACCTTGCCCGCAGCGTCGAGAACCTCCAGCGTCACCGACTGCGCGTCCTTGGCCAGGTAGTAATTCACAATCGCCCCGTCCGGCGGGTTCTTCGACGCCGGCTCGTC
>DATJGQ010000062.1:0-2036 GCA_035494815.1 Gemmataceae bacterium | reverse complement strand
CACCGCGTCAATAGCCAAGGGAGTTTCCATGAAGACTGGATTCTTCGCTTCGATGGCTGCGATAGCGAGCGTGGCCGCCGTTGTCTCGCTGGCGCCGGTTTCTGTCGCGGGCCAGACGCCCGCGGCCGGGGCGCGGACGTGGAATCCGCCGCGAACCCCGGATGGGCAACCGGACATCCAAGGATATTGGATTCCGCAAGGACCCACTCCCGCCATGACCTTTCCAACCTACACCCTCGAAGGCGGCCACCCATTTGATGAAGAGCAGACTGTCATCGCTGGAGCCAATGCCGCCGGGGCCAACGCCCAGCAGTGGTCCAGGGCGTTGAAGGCTCAGAGCGTTGTCATCGACCCTCCGTCGGGGAAGATTCCTTACCAGCCTTGGGCGCTGGCGAAGCGGCAGGAGACCCTGGCGGCCCACACACACCCGACGAAGCCGGAGCAGATTGACGGCCGGGCGCGCTGTTATCTTGCCGGTGTGCCCGGCACGACTTACGGAGGCGACTCTCAGATCGTTCAGACCCCTGGTTACGTGGTGCTGCTGCAGGAGTTCGGACACGCCCCGCGCATCATCCCGCTGGATGGGCGTCCGCATCTCGGCGACAACATCCGGCTGTGGCAGGGGGATTCGCGCGGCCACTGGAACGGCAACACGCTGATCGTGGAGACGACCAACACCAACGCCAAGTTGTTTGACCACGTCGGGGATTTTCATAGCGACGCCGTGCGGGTGGTCGAGCACTTCTCTTTCGACAGGCCCGACACGATCCGCTACGAGGCCACGATCCACGACCCGACGGTATTTACACGACCTTGGACGATCGGTCTCACCCTGAAGCGGAATACCGAGCCAGGGTTCGAGCTATTGGAAGAGGCATGTATCGAGGGTGAACGCGACTCGAAGCGCATGGTGCACGCCCCTGTCGCCAAACCCGCGGACGCGCGGAAATGAAAGAACCCGCCCCCGCGGCGCGTACGTTATTGCGCGCCGCAGGGTCGCGGTTACTGCGTCGCCTTGGGTGACATTCCCTTGAAGAGGAATCGCTGGGTTCCTCGACCGGTCTCCGCCGTGTAGATGTTCCCCTTCGAATCGGTCGCCATGTGATGAGGGCTCAAGCTGCCCTTCTTGACATGCTCGCTGACGATTTCGAGCGACTTGCGATTGACCACGAGGATCCGTGAGTTGCCGCTATCGCCCACGTACAGGAACTGCTGCTGGGGATCCGGCGACAGTGCGACTGCCCCTGGTATACCCCGCGGGTTGATGAAAAGCTGGTTGACGTATTTGCCGGCAATCGTAAATACCTGAATACGGCCGTTGCCCCGATCGGAGACATACAGCAGCCCGTCGTTCGACACCTCGAGGGAGTGCACCGGGCGCGAAAACTGCGGGGGTCCCGGCTCGGCGTAGGGAACGGGCGGCGGCGTGGCGGCCGTCCCTGGCGGTGGCGCCTGGGGTCCGTCGACCGGCGCGTTTCCGAAAGCGCCCCACATCCGCTTGAAGGCGCCGGTGTTCGCATCCAGCACGATCACTCGGCGATTCCCGTAGCCGTCAGCGACGAACGCCTCGTTCGTCTTGCGATAGACGACCACGTCGGCGGGCTCTTTGAAGTTCTTCGTGTCCTTGTTTCCGCCGCTCTGATCGCGGCGGCCGAACTGCTGGAGAAACTTTCCCTGCATGGTGAACTTCAGCAGCATGTCGTCGTCTCTCCACGGCGCTTTGATGAGGTTCGCGCCGGTCCCGGCGTTACCGCCGATCCAGACAACATCCTTGTCATCCAGATAGATGCCGTGCTCGTTGTCGGGCCATTCGAACCCGTCGCCCGGCCCGCCCCAACCCTGGATGAATTTCCGGGACGCGTCGAATTCCAGCACGGGAGGCGCCGCCCGATTCTCGGCGCCCGCGGCAACAGTTCGGGGACGATGCAGCAGCCACACGTGATCGCGGCGGTCGACCGCCACCGAGGCGACGGCGCCCATGACCCAGTTGTTCGGCAGCGCCGGCGGCCACGTCGGATCCGCCTCGAAAGTCGGGA
>DATJGQ010000061.1:0-3127 GCA_035494815.1 Gemmataceae bacterium | reverse complement strand
ATTCGGGTTGGGGTTCGGGTTCGGGTTGGTGCCCGGCGCGACCGCACCGTCGCCGTAGGCGATGAACGACTTGAGCGCCGCCAGGCCGCTGCCGCTAAAGGCGTTGACAAGGGCCCGGCCGAAGATGTTCGGGCCGGTGACGATGTCGCTGACGCCGTCGCCGTTGACGTCGCCGGCGCCGACGTAGACGCCGCCGCTTAGGAAAGTCTGGTCATAGGCGGTCAACGCGTGCGGCAGGTAGCCGTCGCTGCTGCTGTAGGACTTGAACATCGAGTGGCCGTTCCAGCTCATGCCGGTGACGATTGACACGACGTTGCCGACGCGGGAGGCGGCGACGCTCACCCCGCCCTTGTCGGAACCGTCGAACGGCCGGAAGCTGTTCAGCAGTTGGCCCGTGCCGCTGAAGATCTTGACGTCGGGCGCGCCGCCGATGCCCGGGCCGGTAATGATCTCGGCCTTGCCGTCGCCGTTGAGGTCCGCGGCCGCGACGTAAGCGCCGCCGCCCGACCCGAACGCGTACGCCTGGAAGGTCGCGATGAGGGACTGGTCGGCCCCGCTGAAGACGTTCACCTTGCCGGGGGCCGTTCCCGTGCCGACGATGATGTCGCCCTTGCCGTCGCCGTTCACATCGCCGACGGCCACCGTCGTCGCCCCTTGATAACCCGCGCCGAAGGCCGCGATGTTGATGAACTGCGTGCCGTCCGCGTGAAAAGCCCGGACGAGGCCGCCGTTATCCGGCCCACTGCCGACGACGATATCGGCCTTGCCGTCGCCGTCGATGTCGCCGGCCGCGACGTAGATGCCGCCGATATACGACGTATCGAAGGCGATGAAGCTCAACAGCTCGGTGTTGTCTTTGCCGTTGAAGACGCGGACGTGTGCCCCGCCGCCGGTGCCCGCGCCGGTGACGATGTCGGCCGTGCCGTCCCCGTTGATGTCCGCGACGGCGACCCGCGCCCCGCCCATGAACGGCGCCGGGTTGATCCGGCTTTCAAGGAGTTCCGCGGCCAGGCGGACTTCAGGCCGGCGATGGCGAATCGGCTGCAGACGAAGTGGACGACGAAACCAGCGCGACCAGGACGATGATGCGGGCATGGGCACTCCAGATGTACGTCAAGGTGGGTCGGGCGGGATAATGGGTACCGTAGTGCCGCTCGATAAACGACGGCCGCCCCATATCCATCGGATAATAGACCGGCAGAGCGTCATTTAAGATGAGCGATCTGCACCGGTAAGTCAAGAGCGAGCCGACTTTTCCGGCAAAATAAGATGATTCGGCATTCGCGAAATCGCGACCGCGACAATCAGGCTGAAGCGAGGACCTCTTCCAGCTGCCGTACCGCTCCGGCAAGAGACGCGGCCGCCATCTGGAAGTTTGTGTGGTCGCTCACCCGCTTGTGCTCGCGTTCGAGTAACTCCGCCACCCGCCGTAACTTCGGGAGCTTCCCCTTCAGGCGACGGACGAACTCGACCGCATCCCCGCGTTCATAGGCCGGTTCGACCGCCCGGATTGAGTCGAACAGCATCCGCGGCACCTCCAACAGCTCAGCGTCCTCTTCGACTTCCGGCGCGTGTTTGAGAAACGTCCGCACCATCCAGAGATGGGCCAGGACCGGCTGGCACCGCGCCATCGTCTCGTCGGGGGTCATGTCGGCTGGCTGGTCTGAGGAGCGACGGCGGGGGCTTTGGGAGCGCCGCCCTTGCTCGCCTCGGCCTCTTCCTTCGACAACAGCACGAGTCCGGCACCGGCACCGACCAGGACGATGCCGAGGAACAGTTTCCACCCCGGCATCTGATCGGGCAGCGCGAAATGGAAGGGATGATCGGTCGTCGGGTGCCAGAACAGGCTCACGACGGTGTTAAGCAGTGGGGCGAGCGTGAAGATAAGGGGGGCGATGTAAATTCGGTCGCCCGGATTGGCGGCCGCCGTGGCGAAGATGACGCCGAGCGCCCCGAACGCTCCGGCCGCTCCGGCGAGCGTCGCGAACACCAAACCGGTCGTCTTGAGATCGCCGACCTTGTCCCACCCGAGCGTAAAACGGACGACGGGGAACAGCACCGCGATGAGGAAGTAGGCGACGCCGACGCAGAGGAATGCCATGTAACGGCTTTTAAGTTCCCGCCCGCCGAAAGCGATCATGGGCACATAGGTGCCCCAGCACAGGCCGGCCCCGATCGTGTACGCGAGCCATGCTTCGAACTTCATTCGGCTGCTCCCCGCGGAAGCCCGCGCGCGTCGATGCGACCCGGGACGGGCTTCCCAGCGAATACAGTACGACGTTCCGCGGTCGCCGGCGCGGCGAAATTGATCGGGAAGGCGAGAGATGTGCCGAGTCTCACTCGGTCGCGGGCGTCGGAGGCAGCCACGCCCTGAGTTCGTCGTCGGTTAGCCGGCTGAGGAACTCGCAGCCGCACAGCCAGACATATTCCAGCGGCGACGACCGCACGATCCGCGCGTGCACCGGCTTGGCCCCCGGCAGGTTCCAGGGCTCGATGTAGATGACCGCCCCGTTCTTGAGCGGCAGCGGCAAGGTAATGCCGACGCCCGCGGCCGAGATGTTGTAGACGATGCACCGCCAGCCTTCGGCCTCCGCCGACGACGCCGGCTTGGCGAAACATCGCTGGATCAGGCTGTGCCGCGGCGCCGAACGTCGCTCGTGCGACACCGGGGCGGCTACGGGGGCGGGCGCTGTGGTCGTGCTCATCGACGGGCTGCTCGAACGGGTGATTCGGCCAACGGACTGAAAAAGTATAGGTCGCGATTGCGGCCCGTGGGCGAGAGAAGTGAATGACCCCGACGGGAATCGAACCCGTGTTCCAGCCTTGAAAGGGCTGTGTCCTAGGCCTCTAGACGACGGGGCCGCCGCTGAAATCCTAGAGATTCGGCGGGCGTGTCGTCAACCCGCTCGGTCAACGGCCGCGTTTCCGCCTGCCGCACGTCGATCAAAACGGCATCAGATTTTTTCCTGATGGAGGGTAGCCAAGCGTCTCTCACCTTGTTCTAATAGTCCTGCGGATTGGCAGGGCGCTTGTTGCGGCCCGCCAGTCTCAAGTCGCTGCCCGCGCCGATGGCCGGCCGGGTCTTTTGACAACCTCCCCTTAGCCGGTCGTCTCACCGGTCTCGTCG
>DATJGQ010000060.1:0-5502 GCA_035494815.1 Gemmataceae bacterium | reverse complement strand
CGCCAAGGGCCTGGAGATCGTCTGCGTCAACCTGGATAACACCCCGCAGGACGCGATGGCCTTCTTGCAGAGAACACCGACCCCGGGCACGCACGTGCACGGTGGCAGTGGTCTGGAAGGCGAACTGGCGAGCAACTACGGCGTGATGGTCCTGCCGCACCTCTTCCTGATCGGCCGCGACGGCAAGGTCGTCAGCCATACCTTGCAGACGAACAGTCTGGAGGACGAGATCAAGAAGTTGATGGACAAGTAATCGCGAAGGGACGGGTATGGGACTTATAGGTCTCACGGGACCTATAAGTCCCATTGTGCTTCAGTGCTGATACGCGATCGGGTCTTGCACGCCGGCTTCCGCGAACCCCTTCAGCCGCAATTTGCAACTATCGCAACGCCCGCAGGCGCGGCCCGCGTCGTCGGGGTCGTAGCACGAATGCGTCTGGCCGTAGTCGACGCCGAGTTTGGTACCGAGGCGGATGATCTCCGCCTTCGTCAGCCGCAAGAGCGGCGCGTGCACGCGAAAAGTCCCCTTCCCTTCGACCGCCGCTTTCGTCGCCACGTTCGCTAACCGCTCGAACTGTTCGAGGAACTCCGGCCGGCAGTCGGGATAGCCTGAGTAGTCGATCGCATTCGCCCCGAAGTAGATGTCGAAAGCGCCGACCACTTCCGCGTACCCGAGCGACAAGCCGAGCAGGACTGTGTTCCGTGCCGGGACGTACGTGATCGGGATGCCGTGTCCCATCGTGTCGGCGCTGCGGTCCTTCGGCACATCGACGCGGTCCGTCAACGCCGAGCCGCCGATCGCCCGCAAGTCAAGCTTCACCGTGCGATGCTCGACGGCGCCTTGCATCCGCGACTGCGTCGCCGCACGCTCCAACTCGAGCCGATGCCGCTGCCCGTAGTCAACGCTGAGCGCATACACCTCATCCCCGTTGGCGCGGGCGACCGCCAGCGTCGTCGCGCTATCCAGACCGCCGCTCAGAAGCACGACGCTGCGGCGGGGCATACACGTCTCCCCTTCAATTGCATCGCCGAATTGTCATCCCTAGGATGACTAGGACGTTCTACGCGAACGCTCAGACCGCGAGGAGGGAACTGATGGCCGTCGTTCTGTCGGCTCCGTCGCGCGAGCAACTCGAAACATTTCCCAATCCGAACCCGCGCCGCGACTACACCATCGAAATCAACTGCCCGGAATTCACCACCCTCTGCCCGATCACCGGGCAACCCGACTTCGGCACCATCACCTTCACCTACACTCCTGACCAGAAGTGCGTCGAACTGAAAGCGCTCAAGTTCTACCTGCAGCGCTTCCGCAATGAAGGGATCTTCTACGAGCAGGTGACGAACCGTCTGCTCGACGACTTCGTGGCCATGATCGAGCCGCGAAACTGCAAGATCGTCGGCGCGTTCACGCCCCGCGGCGGCATCACCACGACGGTCACGTGCGTCTATGAAAAGCGGAAGGAGTAGTCGCGAAAGTGCTATTTACTGACGACGATGGCGTTTTCGATGCGCACGGTCCTGGGCAACGCGTTGCACAACCCGTGCTGCGCCAACTGCTTGACATGGTACGAATTCGCTTGACCGTGCAGGACGATGCGGCCGGGACGCATTTCGATCGACAGGTCGCGGATCCGGCGCCCGGTACTCTCCAAAACCACCCGCTCCAAGTCGAGTCCCTGCGGCAGTGTAGCGGAAACCATGCTCGATCCCACCCCGGATGTGATGCGGGCCCCGGCCGATGGCCACCCCGCTCCATGGATTATGCCAACGAGTCAATCGCTAAAACAGTCAAGTAACGGGATACGGAGCAATTTTCAGGCCAATGCCGAACATACGACCCCTGCCGCTGATAAGACCGGCAAACCGGGCGGACACTGACCTATACGCATCGCCGGACGGTCGGGTCAAGGATGTGGTTTTCGCGTGTTGTGTCTCTTGCGGCATCCTAACCTGGGTCCACTGGTCGAGGCCATACCGGATTTCCTCAAGACTTCGCGGCTTGTTCCAGAGCCTGCCCTATTCCGCCGCCACGTTGTTGCTGGGTTGGTGGGGACTGCCGTGGGGTTTGATCCTTAGCCCGCGAGCCGTTTGGAGCAATTGTACCGGCGGCGTCGAGGCGCCCGAGGCGATACCCGATTGCAGCGACCGCTCATGACGCTCGGACGATGGACCATTGGGACGGCTCTCTGTGCCATATTGGCGTGGCCGAGCCCTTCCCTCGCCGGGCTATACGATCCCGCGCCCGCGAACGTGTCCGTCGCATCGCTGCGGAAAGGACAGGCGCTTCCCTTCGAAATCTTTCGTGACGCGTTGGTCGACGCCATCCGGGCCGCCGACCCGCTGCAATCGGGCCGACCGCCGCGCAAGTCGCTGCTTGAACGGCGAAGCGCGTTGCTCAATAAGAGGTTGGAACGGCTCTCGCCGGCTCAGCTCAATGAGCTGGCGGTGATTCAGGTTCGCCTTCGGGACGTCGACGGCGCTCTGGAAGCCCTGAAACGCGCGGAAAGTCTGAATCCGCGTGACTTCGTGACGCTCACGACGCTTGGGACCGCGTATCAGACCCGCGGCCAGTTGAGCGAAGCGGCCCGGTATGTGGACGCGGCCCAGGATTTCGCCCCCGATGAACGATGGCTGGAATTGATGGGCCTGACCCGCGAGTGGCTGCAAAAGCTGGAGCGGGCCCAACTCAAACTGCTTCGTCTGCGGATGCGGGAAGGCCAGGGCCGACCCGTGCGGGGACAGCGACCGGCCGTGGACGTCGATGAACTGTTCCCGGTCAAATTCGTGGGCCCGGGCGGGCACTACGAAGCGGGCAAGATCGCCGACGCCGAAAAGGCCAAGCTGCCGCCGGACGCCGTTGCAGTAGTGCAGCAATTACTGTTATGGACGCCCGAAGACACGCGGCTCTACTGGCTGCTCGGCGAACTCTACAACGCCCGTGGCGACCTTTCCAGCGCGGACGCGATCTTCGAGGAGTGCGTCTGGTCGCGGCGCTACAACGCCGAGCCGCTTCGCGAACACCGGCTGATCGTCAAGGAAGCGATCAAGGCTCGGGTCCCGCCGCCCGCACCCGCGCCGGAGGATTGGAAACCGAGCACCTCCAATCTGGTACTCGTCGGCGTCGCCGCCGGGTTGCTGCTGCTCGCACTCGGTTATTATCAAGCTCGCGAACTCTTTCGCATCGTCTTTCGCCGCCGCTCGTCCACGCCCCCGTCCAAACGAGGTTGACCCGATGGCCCGCGAGTCGCCCGTCGTCATCGGCTGGAAGGAACGCGTCGGCTTTCCGGACTGGGGCGTCCGCCGGGTCCGCGTGAAAGTCGACACCGGAGCCCGCACGTCGGCCCTCGGCGCCGACTTTTACAATCTGTCCGACGACCCGGTGCTTGGCCGCGTCGTTGAGCTGACGATAACTTTCGATCGCAAACGGCCGGATCGCCAAACGAGCATCCGCGCCCCGCTGTTGGGCCAGGCGATCGTCTGTAACTCCAGTGGGATGAGGGAGCAACGGCCGGTCATCGAGACGACGCTCCGTCTCGGCCCGGTGACCAAACTTGTCCGGTTTACGATCACAAACCGCAGCCGGATGCGGTTTTCGGTGATTCTTGGCCGCCGGGCGTTGGCGGGAGATTTCCTCATTGACGTGGAGCGGGCGTTTACGCAAAAGAAACGGAAATAACGGGTTCCATCACGGAATCGTATGCCGGCGTTATCGCCCGATTCGCAACTCACCTCGTAACCGATTTCCGCCCCCGTACAATCGTAGCGGCACGCCGTTCGCCAATGGAATAGCCGATCCCTCCCCGCGTGGGGCCCGAACATGCGTATCGCCATCCTGTCGCGAAAGCCCGCGTTGTACAGTACGCGCGCGCTGGTGGAGGCCGGCGAGGCGCGAGGGCACAGCGTCCGAGTTCTCGATACGCTCCAGTTCGATGTCCGCATCAGCCGCGGCAAACCGGGGCTGCTTTACAAGGGCGAGCCGGTCGGCCCGGTGGACGCCGTCATTCCCCGGATCGGGGCGTCGATCACCTTTTTCGGCCTCGCGGTGGTCCGGCAGTTCGAGATGATGGGCGTCTACTGTCTGAACGAGTCGCAAGCGATCGCCCGGTCGCGGGACAAGCTGCGGTCGCTGCAATTGCTCAGCCGCCACGATCTCGACGTCCCGCCGACCGTCTTCACACGCCAGGCCGAGCACGTGTCGACCTGCATCAGCCTCGTCGACGGCCCGCCGGTAGTCGTGAAGTTGCTCGAAGGGACGCAAGGGATCGGGGTCGTACTGGCCGAAAGTGAGCGGGCGGCGAGTTCCGTCGTCGAAGCGTTCCATGGGCTGGACCAGAACATTCTGATTCAGAAGTTCATCAAGGAGGCGAAAGGGGCGGACATTCGTGCGCTGGTCGTCGGCCGCAAAGTGGTCGCGGCGATGCGGCGGCAGGCGATGGATGGTGAGTTCCGCTCCAACCTGCACCGCGGCGGCACGGCGACGAAAGTCCGGCTCGCCGCCGAGTACCGACGCACGGCGCTCGCCGCCGCCCGTGTGCTCGGCCTGCGGATGGCCGGCGTGGATATGCTCGAATCGAAAGACGGCCCGATGATCATGGAGGTCAATTCGTCGCCCGGGCTGGAAGGCATTCAAAAGACGACCCGGCTGGACGTCGCGGCCGCCGTGATTGAACACCTCGAACGCGAAGTGTCCCCCGCGTCGCAGCGGTAGACAACCGAGCTACCCGGCGGCCCGGCGAATCGTAATAATCACTGCATGCCAAGCCGAAACGGGATCGATCGCTACCGCGAGGCGGTCGCGCATCTGACGGCCTGCCACCCGGCCTTCGCGCGGGTCATTGCCCGCGTCGGCCCTTGCACACTCAAGCCGAAGCGCGACTTGTTCGCGGCCCTGGTTCAGACAGTCATTTCGCAACAGATCTCGGTCCGCGCCGCCCACACGATCGGCGACCGGCTCAAGGACGCGTGCGGCGGCCGGTTGACGCCCGAAAACGTCCTGGCCCTATCGCCGAAGAAGCTCCGCGGCTGCGGGCTGTCCGGCGGAAAACAGAAATCGATCCGGGCGGTCGCCCAGGCCGTCCGCAGCGGCGAACTCGATCTGAAACGTTTGCGGCGGGCCGACGACGAGGCGCTGGCGGCAGCGCTCTTGCCCATTCACGGCCTCGGCCCGTGGTCGCTGCAAATGATCCAGATCTTCTCTCTCGGCCGGCCGAACATCCTCCCGGTCGGCGACCTCGGGCTGCGGGCAGCGGTCAAGGACGAGTTCGGCCTGGCGGAGATGCCGACGCCCGCCGCCGTCGAGGAACTGGCCCGCGCCTGGCACCCCTACTGCACCGTGGCGACCTGGTATCTCTGGCGGAGTCGCGGGTTTGTGCCGAATTCGGAGGTCACACGGGAAGAGGCGCCGAAGAAGGCCGCTACTGCCAGGCGTCGATAATAGTAGACCGTCTAAACCCAAAGTGGTGGGTTTGGGTGCCATGCCCACGGCTTTGCGTGGGCATG
>DATJGQ010000059.1:0-5831 GCA_035494815.1 Gemmataceae bacterium | reverse complement strand
CCGCCGACGGTCACCGTCCGCGAGCCCGGTACCAGCCGACTGCTTTCCAGCTTCGACGCCTACGACTCGCGGTTCACCGGAGGCGTCCGGGTCGCGGTCGGTTACGTCAACGGCGACCAGGCGCCCGACATCGTCACGGCGCCCGGGCCGGGCGGCGGACCGCACATCAAGGTCTTCGACGGGGCCACCGGCGACCTGTTGTTCCAGTTCATGGCCTACGACGTGAACTTCCGCGGCGGCGTGTACGTCGCGACCGGCGACGTCAACGGCGACGGCCGGGACGACATCATCACCGGCGCGGGCGCTTCGGGCGGGCCGCACGTCAAGGTCTTCGACGGCGCGACCGGCAACCTGATCTACTCGTTCTTCGCTTATGACCCGGCCTTCCGCGGCGGAGTGGAGGTCGCGGCCGGGGATACGAACGCCGACGGCCTGGCCGACATCATCACCGGCGCCGGCCCCGGCGGCGGTCCGCACGTGAAAGTATTCAGCGGCGCCAATCTCGGCGTGCTGGCGAGCTTCATCGCCTATGACACCGGCTTCCGCGGCGGCGTGTTCGTGTCGGCGGGCGACGTCAACGCCGACGGCCGGGCCGACGTCATCACCGGCCCGGGCCCGGGCGGTGGCGCCCACGTCGAGGCGTTCGACGTGCTCTCCGGCATCGCCATCCGCAGTTTCGGCGCTTTCCCGCCCGGCAGCACCGGCGTCGTCAC
Source organism: Gemmataceae bacterium (assembly GCA_035494815.1). Lineage (GTDB taxonomy): Bacteria > Planctomycetota > Planctomycetia > Gemmatales > Gemmataceae > DATJGQ01. Next base: position 5,118 of record DATJGQ010000059.1, on the reverse strand, counting down.
GCCCGCGCCGCCCGCCACCGGCGCCCGTGTCGCCAGCTACGACGTCGACCTCGACGGGACGGACGATTTCATCGTCTCGCAGGGCCGCGGCAACTCGCCGCTGGTGCGGATCTTCAGCGGCCGCGACCAGAGCCTGATCACGCAGTTCAACGCCAACAACCCGACGTTCCTCGGCGGCATCTTCGTCGCAGGCGGTTAGACAAAAGCGAGCGGCGGGGTTGATCCTCGCCGGGAGACTGCCTCCCGGCGGGGATAAACCCCGCCGCTCGCGAAACTCTATGTGCCGTCCGTCTAGAGCCGATTGCTATACCGCTTCGCCGGCCGCCGTCCAAAGACCGGCAGCGGCGGCGGTTTCGGCGCCTCCTCGGCCTTCACCCGCGGCACGTACGCCTCGAAGTTCGGCATCCGCTCCTCGTCGATCAGCTTGTTGATCGCCATCTCGATCTCGGTCAGCAATTGCCCCTGTTCGGGCGTCACGAACGAGATCGCGATGCCGTCGTTGCCCATCCGACCCGTGCGGCCGATGCGGTGGACGTAGTTCTCGATGTCTTCCGGCAGGTCGTAGTTGATGATGTGCGAGATGTTCGTCACGTCGATGCCGCGGCCGACCACGTCGGTCGCCACCAGCACTACGACCTTGGCGGAGCGGAAGCCGGCCATGATCCGCTCGCGGACCGACTGCTCGAGGTCGCCGTGCATCGCCTCGACGATCTTGCCGAGCTTGCCCTTGAGCTTGGTGTACACGCGGTCGGCGTCGCGCTTCCGCTGCGTGAAGATGATGCACTGCCGCGGCCGCTCCTTGACCAGCACCCGCAGCAACAGTTCAAACTTTCGCTCCTCGTCGACCGTGTAGAACGACTGGCGAATCTTCTCGACCGTCGGCGTCGCCGGGGACAGGTTGATGTGCACCGGGTCCTGCATGTACCGCTGGGCCAATCGCAGTACCGGGGCCGGCAGCGTTGCCGACAGAAGAAACGTCTGGCGTTCGCGCGGCACTCGCCGCAGGATCCGTTCGATGTCCGGGCGGAAGCCGATGTCCAGCATCCGGTCGGCCTCGTCGAGGACGACGTAGCGGACGTTGCGGAAGTCGAGCGTGCCGCGCGACAGGTGGTCGATGACGCGGCCGGGCGTGCCGACGACGATGTCCACGCCCTTCTTGAGGGCGGCGAACTGCCCGCCGATGCGCGTCCCGCCGTAAATCGGCAGACAGCGGACGGCCGGACTCGGGGCGAGTTTGCGGGCCTCGGCATTCACTTGCACGACCAGTTCGCGGGTCGGGGCTAGCACGAGTGCGTGCGGCCCGGGCGTTTCCTCATCTTCGCGCCAGCCGTTCAGGAACGGCAGCAGGAACGCGGCTGTCTTTCCGGTCCCGGTCTGAGCCTGGCCGATGACATCGCGGCCTTCGAGGGCGTGCGGGATCAAGGCGGCCTGGATCGGCGTCGGGGTGAAATACTTCGCGTGCTGAAGGGCGTCGAGGATCGCGGAGTTGAGATTCAATTCGCGGAAGCCCGTGTCGGGCTCCGCCAGTGTCGCAGTCGTCAAACCGTCCTCCCGAGGGCCCAAGTCGGGCCCTCCACTTTCACTAAATGATACAAGTCCAATCTTTTATACGTGTTTCCGCCGTTTTTGTCTACCGCGGTCGGAAAGCGGGGCCTTCTGGAAACTGGGAAACCCGGAAAAGTGGGAACGAATGAAACGAATGATTCCAATACGCTGATCGCTCTGTGCCCCTCACCGCCGCATGAATGGCGCTCAAAGCGAAACAGCCGGCCCCCGGAGAGGAGGGGGACCGGCTGAGGTAAACCTTGGCCAGAGACTGCATATTCCTTATAACCGGCCGAAACTCCCAGGTCAACGACCACGGGGGCCCAAATCGCGCCGCAGGTCCATCGGCACTTTGGCAGCCCCTTCCTGCAATGAGATGCCGGAATTTGCCGGGCCAAGCCGTTGGCCGGTTAATAGCCAGCTGCCGAGCAACAAGGCGAATATGGACGCAGCCAACATCAGCCGGCTCTGCGACATTCGGTGACTTCGCACCGGCGCGGCCGGCTGGCTCGCTCCCGGCGCCGGCAGGCTCGGCCAGGGCGACGGCACTTCGGACCGGAAGTAAGTCCTCAAAACCTGGTCGAGATTATCCGGGCAATCCTCGCCGGTCGTTTCGGTCGCCGCACTCATGGCAGTGTTTGCACCCCCTGGGCCGTCAGTTTCTGGGCCAGCCGCTGGCGGGCGCGGCTGAGGCGCATGTGGACGGCCGTAGTTTGAATTCCCAGGAATTCCGCGATCTTCTGGGCGTCGTAATCGAAGGCATAACGAAGGGTCAAGACCTCGCGGTCGGCCGGCGGCAGTTCGTCGAGCAGACCGCGGACGAGCGTGTACGTTTCTTCACGTTCCATCCGGTCGAGCGGCAGTACGTCGCGGCCGTGGACGCCATTGAGATGCTCGGGCGGCTGCGTGCCGTTGCGCCGGAACGCGCTTTTCGCGTAATCCTCAGCCAGATTGCGGGCGACACGGAGCAGCCAGGCGCGCGGGTTCTGGATCGCCTCGCCGGCTCCCCAGCTTTTCCAGAGCCGCAGGAACGCCTCCTGGGCGATGTCCATGGCCATATCGGCGTCGAGCCAGCGCGCGTACGCCAACGCCCAGACTTCCCGGCTGTGGCGATCGTACAGGCTCTGGAACTCGGCGGCCCGGCGTTTCACCGGGGGCGGACCCGCGCTCATGGTGTAAGGCAAGACGAAGGACTCAGGAGTTTCTAACCTGTTGGTCTCATAGGTCCCATAAGTCCCATGAGCCCCATAGGTCCCATGAACTCATCCTACCCCAACACGACTAGGTTATCGCGGTGCACGATTTCCTCGTAGGGGATTGCTCCCAGCACTTCACTGATCTGGTCCGTCCGCAGGCCGCGAATCTTTTCGGCGTCGGCGGCGGAGTAGTTGCACAAGCCGCGGGCATATTCAGTCCCGGCGGGGTCGTACAGCGCCACGACGTCGCCCTTGCCGAACGATCCGGACACTTGCACCACGCCGATCGGCAGCAGACTGCGGCCCTTGGCTTCGACGGCGGCCCGGGCGCCGGCGTCGGTGGTCAGCTTGCCACGTGGCCGGGCCGTGTAGCCGATCCACCGCTTCCACGCCGGCAGCGTCCCGCCGTGTGGCAGGAAGAGCGTCCCGAGCGGTTCAGCGGCAAAGAGGCGGTCAAGGACATTGGGAAACGTCCCGTTCGCCATCAACACCGATTCGCCGGCGGCGGTGACCAGCCGCGCCGCCCGCAATTTGCTGCGCATCCCGCCCATGCCGAGAGCGCTTTTGCTCGCCCCCGCGAAACCGGTCACGTCGCCGTCGATCAGCGGCACGGTGTCGAGCAATTCCGCGTTCGGGTCGGTCGCCGGGTCGGCGGCGTAAAGGCCGTCGACGTTCGTGAGCAGGACGAGGAACGGCGCCTGCAACAGATTCGTGACCATCGCGGCCAAGTGGTCGTTATCACCGAAGCGAATCTCGGCGACGCTGACCGTGTCGTTCTCGTTAATGATCGGCAGACAGTCCCACTCCAAGAGACTCAAGACCGTATTGCGCACGTTCAGGTAGCGGGCGCGGTGATCAAAGTCACTAGCGGTCAGCAACAGTTGGGCAGTGTGGACCCCGTGCGGGGCGAGCGCCTCCTGATACGCTCGCATCAGCACGCTCTGCCCGACGGCGGCGCACGCCTGGAGGTGGCGTAAGTCGGTCGGTCGTTTGCCCAGGGCGAGTTCGCCGACGCCCGCGCCGATCGCCCCGGAGGAGACGAGGACGACCTTGCGCCCCGCCGCGCGGAGCCGCTGTACCTGGTCCGCGAGCGACTGGACCCGGTCACGGTCGAGCATGCCGTCCGCGTCGGTCAGGACGTTGGTCCCCACCTTGACGACGACCGTCCGCGCGAGCGCGACGACCTCCTGACGGACCGGATCGAGCATGACGCGAAGTTCCTCCGAAAGGCTCACTCCGCGCGATCATACTGGTCTTCGCTCGTGCACGGAAGGCGGGCTGCGCCGCTCGTGCCGGCGGCGTCACTTTTCCGCGGTCGTTTTGTGGTCACGCCACAGCCAGCGCAGGGCGTCCGGCAAGACGGCCGCCTCCTGGGCGTTGGAATGACGTCCGACACCGCGGATGAACTTGTGGTCGTAGCCTTTGAAGGCGAGCGCCTTTTCCATCTGCAGATTCGACAGCCACCAGTTGCCGGCCTGATTGTCCAGATCGTTTTCGCCGTCCTGAAAACAGATGCGGATGTCCTTCTTCTCGGCCCTGCGGATGACGCCGGGGTAGCGATCGCCGCCGCGGATGTTCGTGAAGCTGCCGATCGCCGACCAGACTTTGCCGAACTGATCCGGCTTCTCCCACGCGACCGTCCACGCGCAGATGCCGCCCGACGAACGCCCGCCGATCGCGCGGCTCGCCGGGTCTTTTCGCAGCTTAATCCCCTGCTTCTCGACCGCGGGGAGGATCTCTTCGAGGAGGAACCGAGCGTACTGGTCGGACAGCGTGTCGTATTCGAACGACCGATTGCTCGCCGTATTGCCTCGCCGGGTCCGCGACGCGTCGTGACCGGGGTTGACGAAGACGCCGACCGTCACCGGCATCTCGCCCGCGTGAATCAGGTTGTCGAAAACGACCGGCACGTTGCAGGGCGGATTGATGTAGCCGCTGCCGTCCTGGAATACCATCACGCACGCCGGCGGGCCGTCCACTTTGTACTGGCTCGGGACATAAACCCACCAGTCGCGGACGGTGTTGGCAAAAATCGTGCTCTTCCATTCCGGCTGTTTGGTCAGGTGGCCCTTCGGCACGCCGTCGCGCGGCTTGCTGTCCGGGTGCGGGCTGTACGGTTCGGGCGGTAGTTTCGTCGCCGCCTTCTTGTCTTGCGGCTTCTCCTGGCCGTGCGCGGCGCGATCGGACGTCGAGATCAGGAGAAATCCGGCAGCAACGATCGTTACAAGGCTGAATCGGCGGAGCATGGCGGTGACCTCGGGAGGCGGGACGGAACACCGGCCGAAGATAGAGGCCCGCCGGGCGTGTGTCAAATGAAGACGCGGGCGATCAGGAAGCCGAGCACGATCGCGCCGGCGGCGAGCGCCAGGGTGATGAC
>DATJGQ010000058.1:0-3280 GCA_035494815.1 Gemmataceae bacterium | reverse complement strand
GCTCGGCTATTCGCCCGATGGGCGACAAATGCTCACGAGCCGCCGCAACAGCAACGTGGTTCTGGAGTTTCTGGACCGGCATTTCAGTCCGCCGGGCCAATTCGTTCACAAGCGGCCGCAACTGGGAGACACCGAGAGCGGACGCCTGCTTGATTCATTGCCGATGGAACTTTCGAATGGTTTTACCATTCTGGCGACGTCGCATGCTTGGTCGCGCGACCAAACGCTGCTGGCGGTGGCGGGGAACGATACGCTGGCCGTCTGGGACATGCCGCCGCGCAAGCCGCTGTCGTGGATCGCGCTCGGGGTGGCACTTGTGGCGCTTCCGTTGATCGTGTTCACCCGGCGGAGGGGAGGGCGACAGCGTAAGGAGACGGCGGCATGATTCGCTTGTTGCTGCGATCGCCGCGCGGGACGTGGCTGCTGGCCGGGGCGGTCTGGCTGGCGGGGTGCGGTGCGCTCTGGTCGGTACTGCCGTACCGTCCGCGGGCCGCTTGGGCGACGGAGGAGCCGGCCGTCGTGCACGGGTTCATCCCGGGCACGGCCGTCGTGCTCACGTCGACGCCCTGGAGTCCCAAGATCTTTGATGCGCAGGGGCCGGTGATCGGGCCGCTCCTCGCCCGCGACGCGGCGACCGGAGAAGTCCGCGAATGGTTCCCCGACAATGAGCGGCTGACGCTGGTCGATCCGGGCGTCGACGGCCGGCACGTCCTGGTCGGCCGAGTGCTCGGGGGTCGGGCGAGGCTGTTCCTGCTCGATGCGGCGGATGGCAAGGTCGTCGCCGAGTTGCCGCGGGGCGGGCCCCGGGCCGAAAACCCGGGCGACCTGCCGCCCGACGTGGACGAGCAGTTCGCCGCCTTTCGGCCGGATGGGCGACGGGTCGTATATGCCGACCGGGTGGGCGACGAGCGGTGGTTGCGCGTCTGGGACGTCGAGACACGTCAGGAAACGGCGGGACTTCGCGACGCCGCGCCGCCCGCGGCGTGGTCGCCGGACGGCCGGTCGCTGGCCTACATCCCGCAGGGGCAAAAGGAGGCGGCGGTCGGCGTGTGGGAGCTTGGTACCGGCCTCACGCGGGCGCTCGGCCCGTCGCCGTCTCCGGACCTCCGGCCGGAGCAACTTCACTTTTCTTCGAACGGCCAAACTGTCGTGTCCGTGCTGCGACGAATCGAAGAGGTACTCTTCCGCGACCCGCGGGATACCCACGAAGTTATGGCCTGGGACGTTGGTTCCGGAATGAAAACCCTCCAACGCCAGGCGCATCGCGCCGCGTTCCCGGCCCAGACACCGTGGTTCGCGATTGAGAACTGGGACCGTCCGGAAGGCACGTGCGTCCATCGCTATGACTACGCTGGCGGCGCGCTACGGGACCGGTTCGTGTTGAGCGAGATCATGGGGCCGGAGTGGGTCGGATTGTCGCCCGACGGCGGGCTGGTTCTCAGGCACGACACGATTGATAATCCGATCTTTGAGTTTCTCGATTTGCGCCTCCTGCAAGGGGCTCTCGGCACGAACGTACGGCCGGTGGTCTGGGAAACCGGCTCCGGCCGCCTGCGTCACGTGCTGCCGATGGCGATCGATCCTGACGTAGATAGCCCGGCCGGGCACGCCTGGTCGGCGGACGGGACGTTTCTGGCCATCGCGGGCGAAGACGAACTGACGGTCTGGGACATCCCGCCGCGGCGGTCGCTGAAATGGTTCATGGCCGGGGCGGCGCTGTTCGCGTTGCCGCCTTTCGTGATCGCCCGCCGGCGGGTGCGGCGACTGCGACGGGAGGCGGCGGCATGATTCGTCTGTTACCGCGGACGCCGCGCGGGACGTGGCTCCTGGCCGGGGCGGTCTGGCTGGCGGGCGTCGGCGCACTTTGGTGGGCGTTGCCGTATCGACCGCGGGCGGCGTGGCAGACGCAAGAGCCGGCCGTCGTGCACGGGTTCATCCCGGGCACGAAGACGCTACTGACTTCGTCATCGTTCATGCCCAACGACCTCGGCCGGCCGTCCGACCCGGTCCGCGGACCGCTGTTGGCCCGCGATGCGGAAACGGGGGAAGTCGGGGAGTGGTTCCCCGACGCCGAACGACTGACACTGGTGGATCCGGGCGTGGATGGACGGTACGTACTGGTCGGGCGGGTCCTGTTCGGGCGGGCGCGATTGTGCCTGCATGACGCGAGGCGCGGCGGCATCGTCGCCGAACTCCCGCAGGCCGACGAGCGCGACGACCCGCTGCCGACGGCCATCGACCAGTTCGCGGCGTTCCGGCCGGACGGGCGGCAGGTCGTCTATTCCGACCGCGTCGGCGGTCGACGTTGCTTGCGCATCTGGGACGTCGACAGCGGCAAGAAGGTCATGGAACTGCCGGATGCGGGGCCGCCGGCGGCGTGGTCGGCCGACGGGCGGGTGCTGGCATTTGCGAGTCGGAGCCGCGGTCTGAGCTTGGGGTCTCTCCAGCTGTGGGATGGCAGTACGCGCCGGAGCCGTGCGTTCCGTTCATTTGAGCCGTTGACCGAAGAGTTCGAGCAGTTGGCGTTCTCTCCGGACGGCCAAACCCTGGTGGCCGTGACGCAGGACCAGAAGGCCGGAGTTGGACGCCGCGCTTGTCTGGACCAGGTGATCGGCTGGGAAGTCGCGACGGGTCGCGAGAAGTATCGTCGCGACGCCGTATGGGCCGGCTTGTCGCGCGGGCTCCCCTGGTTCGCGACCGCTGACCTAGGGGACGGGGGAGTCGCGGTGCACCGGTATGATTATGCGAGCGGATCGCCTTGCGGCGAACTGGGCCAGGACGGATCCCTCGGCCCGGGTACGTATGGGATTTCGCCGGACGGTTCGCTGGTGATCGGAAGTCGCCGGCACAGCAATCCGATTCTGGAATTCCTCAATCAATATTTCCCCGGGAAAGTGCCGCCGCGATCGATCGTCGAATGGCCGCAGATTGTAGAGACCGCCACGGACCGGCCGCTGTACTTGTTGCCCATGACGCTGGATCGGGAGTGCCGCAGTCGGTCCGCAACCGGCTGGTCGCAGGACGACACACTTTTGGCCATCGCGGGAGAAGACACACTTGCCGTCTGGGACATGCCGCCGCGGAAGTCGGTGACGTGGTTCGCTGCCGCAACATTGCTCGTTGCGGTGGCCACTTTCGCGATCGCCCGGTGGCGCATTCGCCGACTGCGGCGGGAGGTAGCCGCATGATTCGCCTTTTGCCGCGATCGCCGTCGAGGACGTGGCTGCTGGCCGGGGCAGTCTGGCTGGCGGGGTGCGGCGCGCTCTGGTGTGTGCTGCCG
>DATJGQ010000057.1:0-6810 GCA_035494815.1 Gemmataceae bacterium | reverse complement strand
TCCGGCGACGGCAAGACGACGCTCGCGAGCAACCTCGCGATCGCGATGGCCCAGGCGGGCAAGAAGGTCTGCCTGGTGGACTGCGATTTGCGCAAGCCCATGCAGCACGAGATCTTCGGGACGAAGAACAACACCGGCCTGTCGATGCTGCTGGCCGGGCGGTGCTCGCTGGATACGGCCCTGCAGCGGGGCGGCGTGCCGGGCCTCGAGATCCTGCCGTGCGGGCCGCTGCCGGCCAACCCGACCGAGATCCTCAACAGCCGCGAGTTCGGCGACCTGCTCGAACAACTCGCCGACAAGTACGACCACGTCGTCATCGACACCCCGCCGGTCCAGTCAGTCAACGACACGCGGATCATCGCCGCCCTCTGCGACGCGACGCTGATCGTCCTCAAGGCCCCGAACGCCCACCGCCGGCAGGTCGAGCAGACGCGCGACAGCCTGCTGAGCGTCGGCGCGCGGGTGATCGGCCTGGTCGTGAACGACGTCCCCCGTCGCCCCCAGAGCACCTACGGCCGCCCGGCCGCCTCCCGGCGGGTCGTCGCCGGCCTCACCAGCCAGGAATATGACATCCTGCAGGCGCGGTCGAAGTAGGTGGGAGATTTTGGATTTTCGATTTTGGATTTTCGATTTTGGATTTTTAAGCGGAGCCGGGGCGTCACTTCTCAAGGAGCGACGCCCCGGCTGTTTTAATCCAAAATCCGCAATCCAAAATCCGACCCCTTCCCTCACCCGCCCCCTCCGGCCGCCGATAAGACCTACGGGGAACGGTTCGCGTACGCCGTGCGCGGGCCGCTCGTCTGGAGGCGGAGGCGGCGGGGTGAAGGTCGTCGCGTGCCATCATTACCTGGCCCGGCGGGGGGCCGAGGACCTGGCGTTCGAGCGGGATGTCGCCTTGCTCGAGCGGCATGGCCACGTCGTGATCCGGCTCACGCTCGATAACCGAGACGTCCGGCGGCGGGGGAGGCTGGGGATGGTCCGCGACGCGGTCTGGAACCGCAAATTCTGCCGGCGGCTGAGCGACCTGGCTCGCACAGAGCGGCCGGCGGTCGTTCATTTCCACAACATATTTCCACTGATTTCACCGGCGGCTTATTACGCGGCCCGCTCGCAAGGCGCTGCGGTCGTGCAGACACTTCACCGGTTCGACCCGTTCCGTCCGACCGGCACCCTCCCGAAGATTCACCATGCTCATTTCCGCCGACGCGAGGCGGTCGCGATGGTAGAAGCGGCGGCGCTCGGCTTTCACGGTGCGATCGGCACGTACCGCCGCGCAGTGGATTGCTACTTCGCCGCGAGCGACGCGGCCCGTGATTCGTTCACCAAGGCCGGTCTGCTGCCGGCGGGGCGAATCGTTGTCCGGCCGGGGCCTGAGATGGACTTCGCGCTCAACACATCCGCCGGACCGGCATACGAGCGCCTGATGGCCGGTTACGAACAGGCCATTCGCCGACGCGCAGGAATTGCCGGTCGCGCGCCCGCGATCAGGCATCGTGACCAAGTCGACCCCGCAACGCTGCGTCGCCGGGCGATCGCCGCGCGCTGGCGGCCCGAATTCGCAGCCGGGGAGACTTGGGTGCCGACCACTAGCAGTCTCGCGATCGTCCGGGCCGACGCGCCGATCGCGTTCCAAGCGAAGGTCGCCTGAGCCGCGCGCGCCTGTCCCATCACAACTCAGTTCCCGGTTCCACTTTGCCGTGGTCGAGGGGTGTGCCGTCGGCCGCCGAGGGCAAGTCCGCGCAAAAACCGCGCAATCCCCCTGTTCAGGCAACGGTTTTCGGCTCCCCGCGGTATATACAAGTGCCTCTCTTACCTGCAGTTGTCCCTCAAGTTTGCAGCGTCCAACTTCACTCGATAGAATGGCGGGTCTATGGGCATTCGAGCCAAAGTCAGGCGGAGCACTCCCCGTCGCGCAACGGTCGCCGTGGCCACGCGTGCCAGTCGCTCCGGCAGCACCCGTCCGGCTCGAAACGGCCGCATTGAACGCGTAGCAAAGCACACCAACGGCAAGTCACACGTCCGGCCGTCGCACGGTCGAGACCATGCCCCCGTCGAGCACAAGCCTTCGACCGGTATCACCGGATTTGCCAAGGCTTTGCGCTTCCTCTCGACCCTCAGCGACTTCGAGCGGTTGCGGATCGTCCGGTACAACAGCCAGAACTTCGACCTCGATCGCATGCGGCTGTTGCTGAAGAAGCTCGGCAACCCCCAGGACCACTTCCGCACCGTCCACGTCGCCGGAACCAAGGGCAAGGGCAGCACTTGCGCGATGATCGCGTCGATGCTGCAGGCCAACGGCTACAAGGTCGGGCTCTACACCAGCCCGCACCTCGTGGACATCCGCGAGCGGATGGTCGTCAACGGGGACATGATCCCGCAGTCCGACTTCGCCCGGCTGGTCCGGCTCGTCGAGCCGATCCTCGGGCGAATGAAGCCGATGCCGACTTACTTCGACGTCCTGACGGCGATCGCGTTTAAGTGGTTTGCCGAACAGAAGGTGGAGCTCGTCGTCGTGGAGACGGGCCTCGGCGGCCGGCTGGACAGCACCAACGTGATCAAGCCGGAAGTGACCGCGATCACCAGCATCAGCAAAGATCACATGGCCCAACTCGGACCGACGATCAGCCGCATCGCCGAGGAAAAGGCGGGCATTTTCAAGGCCGGCGTCCCTGCGGTCAGCGTGATGCAGGATCCGGACGCCGAAGCCTCCCTCAAGCGCATCGCCGCTCAGAAGGGTGTGCAGCTCGATTTCTGCGGCAAGGGGATCGAGTTCAGCTACCGCTTCGAGTCCAGCCGCCTGAACGGACCACACAACCGCGTCTGCCTGACGACGCCGAACACCAAGTTCGAGCACCTGGCCGTCCCGCTCCTCGGCGAGCACCAGGCGATCAATTGCGGCCTGGCCTTGGCGGTGATCGACCGACTGAAGGGCCGGGGGATCGCGCTGAACGATCAAAGGTCGATGGAAGGGCTGACCAAGACCAGCCTTCCCGGCCGGATGGAGCTGCTCAGCAACACCCCCCGCGTGCTGGTCGACGGCGCCCATAACGCCGCCAGCCTCGACGCGATGATGCGGGCGATCGGTCAGCACATTCCCTACGATTCGATGGTGGTCATCTTCGGCTGCTGTGCCGACAAGGACGTCTCGGGGATGCTCGAGCGCATCACCAGCGGGGCGGACAAGGTCATCTTCACCCGCGTGGACAACGTCCGCACCGCCGACCCCAACGAGCTGGCCGCGCGCTACGTTGAGCTGTATGGCAAGATGGCCCAAGTCGCGCCGAGCCTCGAGGCGGCCCTGTCGATCGCCAACCGGGCCGTCACCAAGGAAGACCTCATCTGCATCACCGGCAGCTTCTACCTCGTCGGCGAGGCGAAGAAACACTTCGCCGCAAAGGCGGCGCAGTAGAAGCGGTGGTGGTGCAGACCAATCCGCTCTAACTCCCACCGTGTCATTCTGAGGTACCCCGAAGGATCTCTCGTCCTCGCGCGAAGGATGGGAGATCGTTCGGAGTACCTCAGGCGGACAAGGTTGGTGTTTCGCTCACAGCTAGCCCGCTTCCCGGTCTTCGCCGCAAGTCGTTGCCCCACCTTCCCTTCGCTTGCAATTTGCCTAAACTATCGCGCGAATGAGGACCAGCCCGTTGAGCGGCGGCACGTGGTCTTCGTACCGTTCTGTGGCCTGCGCCTCAGATTCGGAGTCTGGGAAGGTCGATAGAGGTAATCCCATCCCTCGAAGGAGATCCCGCGATGAGCGTTTGCCCGCGCACGATTGGTCCGAAGAATGTCCGCAAGTCCCGCCGGCCCGGTGCCGTCCGCCGCGCCGCGGAGCGGTCCGTGTTGGAGCACCTCGAATCGCGTCAGTTGCTGTCGGCGACCGTAACGACGCCGCTGACCGCCGTCTCCGGGGACCCGGGGACGACCAGCTCGTCGATCGACCTCAGCTCCCATTTCGACGACCCCACCATCGGCTCGCACGTGCTGTTCACGACGGACCTTGGCGACATCGAGCTGCAGCTCGACGACCAGCAGAAGCCGATCACGGTCGCGAACTTCCTTAATTACGTGCGGTCCGGCCGGTATGACGGCACCATCGTCCACCGCAAGACCGATCTCATGACCGACGGCCTCGGCGTCATCCAGGGCGGCGGGTACAAGCTGCCGCTCTCGTCCGTGAACCACATCACGACCGACGCGCCCATCCAGAACGAGTTCACGACCAACGGCATCAACCACAACGTGGCCGGCACGATCGCGATGGCCAAGACGACGGACCCGAACAGCGCCACCAGCGAATGGTTCATCAACACGGTCGATAACTCTACGGCCCTCGACAACCCGCAGAACTCCGGCGGGTTCACCGTGTTCGGCACGGTGGTGAACAACACGATGTCCACGGTCGATGCGGTCTCCGCCTTGAACGACATCGTGTGGGCCCCCCCCGGCACGACGGCTCAGACGTCGCCGTTCGGGCAGCTCCCCGTGCGCAACTATTCCCCCGCCGACCAGGCGGCGAACAAGACGCCGGACAACACCAACGTGGTCTCGATCCTCTCCGCCTCGGTGATGTCCAAGCTCACGTTCACCGCCGCCAGCAGTAACCCGGCCCTGGTCATGCCGGTCATCAGCGGCAGCAACATGGTGCTGCAGTACGGGCAGGGGACGGGCACGGCCACGATCACGGTCACGGCGACCGGAATGGACAACGTGCCGGTGACGGGGAAGTTCACCGCCGGCGTCGGCCTGCTGGCGGTGAACCTGGGCGGGACTAGCGGCGCGAAGGTCGTCACCTTCAAGGACGCCGACGGCACCGACACGAAGATCGCGCTCAAGGGTTCCGGCGCCGCCACCGTCAGCTTCAGCGGGACCGGCCTGACGCAGACCAGCAGCAAGGGAACCGTGGCCGTCGCCGGCACCAACGTCGCGGCGGCGGACATCTCGGCGACCGGCACCGACGCGAAGACGTCGATTGCGATCGCCGGCCGGGGCGGTGACAACAACGTGACGCTCGGCGGCATCAGCACCGACGGGCCCGCCAAGTCGATCTCCGCTCGCAACACGATCCTGGGCGGCAACCTGACCACCGGCGGGGCGCTCGGGTCGCTCCTTATGGGCGCGGTAGACGGCGGCACCGTGCAGATCGGCGGCGCGGCATCCGACAAGCCGGCGTCGGCGATCGTCATCGGTGCGGGGATGGACGCGAACATCACCTCCGCGCCGGCGATCAAGTCGCTGCGGACGGCGAGCTTCGCCAGCAGCGACATGACGCTGGAGACGATCACCGCCCCGGCGGTCGGCTCGATCGCGACCACCAGCGACCTGGCCGAAAACGTGACCGTCGCCGGCCCCGTCAAGAGCATTAAGGTGGGCGGAAACCTGACCGGCACGGTCGCCGCCGACTCGATCGGCATGCTGGCCGTCCGGGGGGATGTCAGCAACGCGAACATCCAGTTGAACCAGGCGTTCAGCGCCAAGGGGCGCGACCTGGGCGTGTTCAACGTCGGCGGGACGATCGCGAACACGGTCCTCCGCTCGACCGGCAACATCGGCACGGTCACCGCCGACTCCCTGAACGCCAGCACGATCTTCGCCGGCGTCGACCCCGCCACGACCGGCCTGCCGCTGGCCGCCAGCGAGTTTACGAGCGCCGCGACCCTGCAGCAGCTCAAGCTCAAGACCGGCTACACGGCGAGCAACGTCGCGGCCAAGAACCTCGGCAAGCTCTCCGTCGGCACCCTCCAGACAAACAATAGCGGCCAGCGCTTCGGCTTCGCCGCCGACAAGATCGCCCTTCTGACCGGCTCGACCGGCCCCGCCGTCAAGTTCGCCCTCAAGAAACTCGACACCCCCGCCGACCTCCAGGCCCAAAGCCAGGGCCTCGACCTCGGCGACGCGCAGATCACGCTCGTGTGACGGTCGCGGAAAACTCAACGAAGGCAACACCAAGACCGGGACGCGGCCCGCCGCCGCGCCCCGGTCTTGTTTCTGCCCTGCAAACCCGGGCACGATCGGCGCTTATTGAACGGCCCGTCACCCGCTATAATCACAGCGGTGTCAAGCGCCGCGGTCCAATCTCCCATTAGTCGCGTCATCGCCTCCCCCGTGGCCGAGGCGGTCGCACGCGCGTCGATCCTGCCGCTGACGATTGAGCAGTACCTGCGGATGATCGACGAGAAGATCATTCCCGAGAACGCCACGACGGAGCTACTCCGCGGCGTGGTCATCCGTAAAAACCGCAGCTCGCCCGGAGAGGACCCGATGGCCCACGGCCCGCGGCACCGGATGGTCGTCTCTTTATTGACCGCCCTGACGGCGAAGATCAATCGGCCGGAGCAGCATCTGCAGATCCAGCTCCCGGTTGCCTGTCCGCCCGACGGGGCGCCGGAACCCGACGGCTCGATCGCACGCGGCTCCCCCCGCGACTACGCGGATCGAATTCCCGGCCCGACCGACGTGACCTGCGTGATCGAGGCGGCCCACAGCTCGTTGGATCGGGACCGCGAGGACAAGCTTCCCGTCTACGCGGCGGCGGGCGTTCCGCAGGACATCATCATCAACCTCGCCAATGACACGATCGAGGTCTACACCGACCCCGACCCCGCCGGCGAACAGTACCGCACGAAGAGCACCCTCGAACGCGGCGACACTCTGGCCCTTCAGATGCCGCAAGGGGTCCTTGAAGTGCCTGTCGCGGACGTGCTGCCGTGAGCGCCTCACAGTCTTGCGCGGCTATGCGCCCCCTGACCGACCACGATCTTTCGTCACTCGCGGCGGGTCTGTCGGCCGCTGGATTCAAGTCGTCGCACGCGC
>DATJGQ010000056.1:0-2597 GCA_035494815.1 Gemmataceae bacterium | reverse complement strand
GGGCCGCGGAAGACGCTGCTCGCAACCGTCAGCTTCACGCATGTCCCGGCCGCCGAGTACAAGCGCTACGAGGGGGTGACCGTCGCCAAGGCCGCGGCGGAGGCGGGCCGCGATCCGGTCGATTTCGTCTGCGACTTGTTGATCGCCTGCCGCATGGAAGCCGGCTGCCTCGCCCCGCACTCCTGGCGGGAGGAGCGTGACATCGACATCCTGATGCGTCACCCGGCGATGATGACATGCAGCGACGGCATCTTCGTCGGCGGCGCCCCGCACCCGCGCGGCTGGGCCGCATTCGCCCGCTACCTGGGCCACTATGTTCGGCAGGGGACATGGACGCTCGAAGAGGCGGTCGCCAAGATGTCCGCCCGCCCCGCACGACGCTTCGGCCTGAAGGATCGCGGAATGTTACGCGAAGGAATGGCTGCGGATGTTGTCGTCTTCGACGCGGCGGCCGTTCGCGACCGTGCGACGTTCGGCAACAGCCGCCAACTCGCGGAAGGGATGGAGCACGTCATCGTCAACGGCGAATTGGTTCTGCGCTCCGGCAAGCGGACGGACGCACGTCCGGGACGGTCCTTGCGGGGCGGTTGAGGATCAGGACAAACTCACGTCCAGCTTCTGGCCGAGCGCTTCGGCCCATTTGTGCAAGGTCGCGACCGTCGGGTTAAGCATCTTCCCAGTCTCCAACCGCGAGAGGGCAGGCGCGTCAATGCCCATTCGTCCGGCGACCTCGGCGAGGGTGAGCCCTTGAGACTCTCGCACAGTCTTGAATCTGGCTACCAAACTTAGAATCGCAGTGAAACTCTGCCGAGTGATTGCACCAGCCGGCCGCTGGCGGATCGGGTTGGTCGCATGCTGCCGCCGGATCGCGTCTTCCTCAGCCCGCTGCTCGGCCGTCCGTTTCGGCTTGATCGTCGGCTTCATTGCTTTACTCCGTCGGTTCGGGAACGTCGTAGGCGGTTATCGGCCGAATAATGAGCGGATCCGCCGGATTTGAGATTTCGAATACGACTGCGATGAAACGACCGGTGCCGGTGTTGCCAAATGCAATTGGGCGGCCTGACGAACCACTCACGTCGAACGTCGTGTTCTCGTCGAAGAGCGCGAACTCGACTTCCTCAGGTGTCAGGTCATGTTACGCAACGTGCGCCGTGTTGCTTCCCTCTTCCTCCGCGTCGTCCCAATCGACTAAGGCGTCCCGCAAGTCCATGCTTTAGCCCCAGGTTCGTGTTGCATTATAACACAATTGCCTAAGGCCGCAAGTGAGAAGATGGTGCGATCAATGGACCGGTTACGCCGTTACACACTCGTTGCGCCGGCCGATGCTGGCATCGCTTAGAATCGACCTAGAGACCGGCGAGGTCACGCCCGGCTCGTCACGAGGAGTCAAACGATGAACCGCGTCACACTGGCACTGTTGCTCTGCGTCGCCGTCCCGGCCGTCGGCACGCCGGCCGACCCCGACGCCGGGCCGCCGAATCCGGCGATCGACATGAAGGGGTATCTGCAAATCTCTCGGGAGGCGGCCGCGCACCGGTCGACGCGGCGGCTTTCGGTCGACGAATTCCTGCGCATGAGCAAGGAGCCGGGCACGCTCGTCCTCGACGCCCGCAGCAAGGACAAGTACGACCTACTCCATGTCAACGGGGCAATCAGCCTGCCGTTCACCGACATCGCGATTGAAAGCGTCAAGCGCGTGATCCCCGACAAAAACACGCGCGTACTCATCTACTGCAATAACAACTTCGTCAATAACGAGCGTGCTTTCGAGAGCAAGCTGCCGGCGGCGTCGTTGAACCTCTCGACTTACATCGCTCTGTACACGTACGGCTATCGCAACATTTACGAACTCGGCCCGCGGCTCGACACCAACAACTCGAAGCTGCCGTTGGTGTCGACGCCCCAGGCCAAGCCGGTCAAAGATGCTGCCCGTTAGAATTTCTTGTATTGCAGCCATTTGCCGTTGAAGCCGAGGACCATGCGCGGGACGCCCGCCGGGTCCTCGACTTTTTTGATGTCCACGGACATGTCGATGGCGCTCATGATGCCGTCGCCGAAGAGTTCGTGGGCGACGTCCTTGAAGACGGGACCGTAGAGCATGACGATTTCGTAGAGGCGGTAGACGAACGGGTCGGTCGGCGGCCAGGGTTGCGCCGGCGTGCGGTGCGGGGCCTTCATCAGGGCCGACTTGGCGTCCGCGGGCAGCGACAGCGTTTTCACCAGACCGGCCGCCTCCTCCGCTGTCGCCTGCCCGTAGCCGTAGGTCAGCAGCGCCGCGTAAACGGGACTGCGGCCGATCGCCTCGCCGACTTTCGCCCAGGTGAGGCCGGCCTTGTCTTTGGCCTCGAGCGCGGCTTTCCGAACGTCTTCCCGCGTCATCATTACAGAGTCCCCCCAAGGGCCGAGTGATGGATCAGCCGGTTGCGGCCGGCCATTCTCTCATGCGGAGTTTCTCGGTCAAGGGGCTGCCGGCGTCATCGCGCGGTCGCGTCCCATTCCAGGACGAGCAGCGATACGGCTTGCCGCGGCAGCGTCAGTCGCAGTGACGCCCGGCCGTCCGTCGCGCGTACGGAACCGTCGGCGTCGAGTGCGGCCAA